>DATEWL010000149.1:0-6975 GCA_035258025.1 Candidatus Acidiferrum sp.
CGCGATCTCGGCGCCAGTTTTAATTACTCCCACGTCGCCGCCACCAACACCGGCGCCTTTTTCTTTAACATCCAGCTTCCGATTTTCGATCGCAATCAGGGCGAAATCGCTCGCACACGCGTCGTTATCACCCAGTCCCAACAGCTGGCCAGCGAGGCCGCTGAACAAGTCATGTCCGACGTCGTCGACGCTTACGAAGCCCTCCGCACCAACGACCAAATCGTCCAGCTCTACCGCGGAGGCTACGTCGACGCCGCCCAGAAATCCCGTGATATCAGCGAGTATGCCTACAAAAAGGGCGCCGCCAGCTTGCTCGATTTTCTCGATGCCGAGCGCACCTATCGCGCGAATCAGCTTGCCTACCGCCAGGCGCTTGCCAGTTACATGACCGCGCTCGAACAAACGCGCCAAGCCGTCGGAACGAGGGATTTGCCATGAACTTCAACACTCAGCTTCGAACCTTAATTTCTCCTGACTCGCTATTGGCCGCGGGCTTTCTCATGGTCTCGCTCGCAGGCTGCGGTTCCGAGTCCAAGATGACCTCCTACTCCTCGAGCGAGTCGAAAGAGGAATCCGCCGAGCTCTTCACCGTTCCGCAGGATCAGATGGCCCACGTTCAGGTGGTGTCCGTCGAAAAAGCTTCCTTACCGCGTGTTTTGCGACTCACTGGCGCTGTGGCCTACAACTCCTTCATGACCACCCCAGTTTTCGCCGCCATCGGCGGCCCGGTCCATGAACTTCTCGTCGCACCGGGTGAAACCGTAAGGCAAGGGCAGCCTCTCCTCACTGTCAACAGCCCGGATTACTCTGCGGCGCGCTCCGCCTATATCAAAGCCCGCGATGCTTATCTTCTTATGGAAAAGTTCTACACTCGTGCGAAGGACCTCTTCGCTCACGGCGCCATAGCCGAAGCCGATTTTCAGCAGGCCGAATCCAATCGCACCCAGGCCCAGGCCGATCTCCAATCGAGCGAAGACGCTCTCCGCGTGCTGGGCATCAACGACCCCGAGTCTCTTGTGAAGAATCCCCCGAAAACTACTTCGCAAATTCCCGTTATCGCTCCCGTCGGTGGAGAAGTTGTCGAACGTCTCGTTGGACCCGGCCAACTGCTTCAGGCCGGCGCAACCCAGGTCTTCACCATTTCGGACATGAGGACGGTCTGGGTCCTCGTCAATGTCTACCAGGCCGAAATGGCCTACGCTCACTTGGGAGACACAGTGGACGTCGATACAGATTCGTATCCCGACAAGTTTCATGGGCGAATTTCTTTCATCGCCACGGCGCTCGATCCCAACACCCGCACGGTTCAGGCGCGCATTGTCACAGAAAATCCTGAAAAAAAGCTAAAGAAGGATATGTACGTCACCGCCTACGTCAATGCGGGCGCTATCGCCAATGCTCTGACGGTTCCGGACGCGTCCGTGCTGCGCGACACCGAAAACCAGCCTTTCGTCTACGTGCAGTCCTCCACGAAACAAAACGAATTCGCGCGCCGCTTGGTCCAGCTGGGAGAGAGCCATGGCGGCCGCACCCAGATTACCGGTGGCCTCAAGGAAGGTGAGCGCGTTGTTGGCGACGGTAGCCTCTTTCTGCAATTCAAGAATTCTTTGGAGCACTAAAGGGAGAAGCGGCCAAGAGAAATCACGATGATCCATCACATTGTCCAATTCGCTCTCCGCCAGCGCTTCCTCATCATTATCATCACGTTGTTGATCGTAATTGCTGGTGCCGAATCCTTCCGCCGCATGCCGGTCGACGCGTATCCCGACCTTTCTCCTCCGATGGTCGAGCTGATTACCCAGTGGCCCGGCCATGCTGCCGAAGAGGTCGAGCGCCTCACTACTCTTCCCCTTGAGCTCGCCATGAATGGCACGCCGAACCTCAAGGTCATGCGTTCCATCTCTCTCTATGGCCTTTCCGACGTCAGACTCACGTTCGATGAGAGTACGGACCCATACTTCGCGCGCAATGTTGTTTTCGAACGCCTCAGCGACGCCAGCCTTCCCTCTGGCGTCACGCCCAGCATGGCACCGCTCTTCAGCCCCAGCGGCCTCGTTTATCGCTACGTCATCGAAAGTCCCGATCGCTCGCCGATGGAACTCCATACTTTCGAGGACTGGATCATCGAGCGTGCCTATCGCAGTGTCTCCGGCGTCGCCGATGATTCCGGTTTCGGCGGCCCGACCATGCAGTATCACGTCTTGCTCGACCCCGTTAAGCTCTACAACTATCACCTCCCCGTAGTTCAAGTTCTTAACGCTCTCAGCGCTAACAACGCAAACACCGGCGGCGGCTTCTACTCCCAAGGCGGCCAGTTTTACTACGTTCGAGGACTTGGCCTCGTCAAATCCACGGAAGACATCGGCGAAGTCGTCGTCGGCAGCAGCAACGGCGTGCCCATCCGCATAAAAGACATCGGCCGCGTCGTCATCGGTAACGCCCCGCGCCTCGGCATATTCGGTTTCCAGGACAAAGGAGAGAAAGGGAAAGACAATCCCGACGCCGTCGAAGGCGTCATCCTCATGCGCCGCGGCGAGCAGACGCAAAATGTACTCGAGGGCGTCGAGAAAAAAACCATCGAAATCAATCGCGATCTTCTCCCGCCCGACGTCAAAGTCCGCCCCTATTATGACCGCAGCAATCTCGTCGAAGTCACCACCGATACCGTCGAATGGAATCTCCTGCGCGGGATGGCGCTTGTTCTCATCGTCCTCATCTTTTTCCTGGTCAGCATCCGTGCTGCGGTAATTACTGCGCTCACCGTTCCACTCGCTCTTCTCTTTGCCTTCATCTTCCTCCACGCCACCGGCGAAGCCGCCAACCTTCTCTCCATCGGCGCCATCGACTTCGGCATCATCATTGACGGCACCATCGTCATGGTCGAGAACATTTACCGCGAGCTCAGCCTCCGTCACGGCCAGGAATACAAAATCAACGACGTCATCATCGCTGCCGCTCGCGATGTCGACCGCCCCATCTTTTACTCCGTCGCGGTCATCATCGCGGGTTATCTACCCATCTACGCCCTCACTGGCCCCGCCGGAAAACTTTTCCATCCCATGGCGGACACTATGGCTTTCGCCCTCGTCGGCGCCCTCCTCCTCACGCTGACGTTGGTCCCCGTCCTCGCTTCCTACTGGTTCAAGAACGGCGTCCAGGAAAAACCCAATCGTCTTTTCGACCGTGTCCGCAGTGTCTATGGCAAACAACTCGAATGGTGCCTCAATCACCCCAAACTGACTCTTTTTGTCGTCACTCTTGTTTTTTGCGCAACTCTTCTCCTTCTCCCCTTTATTGGTGGCGAATTTCTTCCGCACCTCGATGAGGGCGCTCTTTGGGTTCGCGCCACCATGCCCTACACCATTTCTTTCGAGGAAGCCGCCAAATTCGCTCCGCAGGTCCGCGACATTCTCTCAAAATATCCGCAGGTCACCGTCGTCGGCTCAGAGCTTGGCCGCCCGGACGACGGCACCGACCCCACCGGGTTTTTCAATTGTGAGTTTTATGTCGGATTGAAACCTTACGACGACGCATCATGGAAAACCGGATCCATTCACTCCAAGGAAGCACTCACCCGCGACATAGACAAAAAGCTGGAGGCTTACCCCGGCGTCATTTTCAACTTTACGCAGCCTGCGGAAGACGCCGTCGACGAAGCTCTCACCGGGCTCAAGTCCTCTTTGGCCGTCAAAGTCTTCGGCCCCGATCTCAACGTCCTCGAGAGAAAAGCCGTTGAGATTCGCAACATTCTGGCTAAGACACCCGGTTTCAAGGAGCTAACCGTTGTCCGCGAGCTCGGCCAGCCCAGCCTCATCATTAACGCTGACCGCGCCAAGATCGCCCGCTATGGCATTAACGTCGCCGACGTCGAAGCCGTGGTGCAAGCCGCCATCGGTGGACAGGCTGCCACACAGGTCATCCAGGGTGAAAAGCTTTTCGACCTCGTTGTCCGCATGGAGCCGCAGTTTCGCTCCAGCGCCCGCGCCATTGGCGATCTCCTGGTTCCCGCGCCCGCCGGGCAACAGATTCCTCTCTCGGAGCTCGCGGACATCAAGGAAAGCACTGGCGCTTCCTTCATCTATCGCGAAAACAATTCCCGCTACATCGGTATTCAGTTTTCCGTGGAAGGCCGCAACCTCGAGGGCACTGTCAACGACGGCCAGGCCGCAGTTAAGAAGGCCGTCCTTCTTCCCGAAGGCTATCGCCTCGATTGGGGCGGTGAATACAGCGAGCTCCTCGAAGCCAAATCGCAATTTGTGATCATTGGCCCGCTCGCGCTCCTGCTAATCTTCATGATTCTCTTCGCGCTTTATGGCAACTTCAAATTCCCCATCACTATCGCCCTCGGCGTCATCTTGACCGAACCCGTCGGCGCGCTTATCGCTCTCAAGCTCACGCACACGCCCATCAGCGTCTCCAGCATCCTCGGCTTGCTAGCGCTGCTCGGAGTTTCCGTCGAAACTGCGGTCATCCTCGTCAGTTACATCAACAAACTTCGTCTCGAAGGCAAAAATGTCCGCGACGCCACGCTCGAAGCCTCCCTTCTCCGCCTTCGCCCCATCATGATGACCGCGCTCGTCGCGTGCCTCGGACTGCTCCCAGCCGCCATGTCCACCGGCGTCGGCAGCGACACGCAAAAGCCCTTCGCCATCGTCGTCGTCGCCGGCCTCGTTTCGCGCCTGGTACTCGGCTTCTTCGTCAACCCAGTTCTCTACGAAATCGTCGCCCGTGAAGGCGATGTCCTTCAGGTCTGACGTACTCGCGTGCCGCGCGCGAACGTCGTTCAGATTCATTGGCAGCTAGACAGAAAAGTTGCGGCGGCCGAGCTATCGCTCCGCGTCTCCCGAGTCCCGAAGGAAAACACTTAGCATTTTGTAGAGGGGGGTTGATCTCGTCCGCGTATGCTAGGAATTCTTGAAAGAATCAGGCCCATCACTTAGGTGTTCGGATCGAACGTCACAGCCACCGTCATCGTGCTTTCGCCTCCCGGCGAAAATCGCCACTGCCGCACGGATTTCTCGGCGGCATCGGCCAAAGCCGGGTTTCCACCAAGCACCTCAACATCCTTAACGCTCCCATCCGCATGAATGGCGACCTTCAGGCGTACCGTCCCGCCAATTCCCCTTCTTTTCAGGATGGCCGGATACTGCACGTCCACCTTTTTCACGATTTTGCGATCGTTATCCTGCGCAAGGACGGGCGTCAGGCTAAGCAGCACTAAAAGTAGGCAGCCGCATATCGCGGCGCATCGAGTCTTTCGTTTTTGGCTTGTCATCGTGCGGCCTTAAAGCAGCAGGTGGGGATTCGGCTCTGGGACCATCCACACCGTAGCCACTCCCTTTTGCCGCACTAAAGCTGCAGGCCCACTACCAACGTTCTGTGTTTTTTGAGAGCCGGTTCCACTGGCGCATTGCGCCGCCCATAGCAATCATAAGTTATTGTAATTAAGAAACTTAGTCAGTGGAAGGGGGTTTTACCCAGACGCCTTGCGCTGTCGAGGGACCTGGTTCTCACAAGACTTTCTCAAGTCCCTCTCAGCGTGCTGTTTCACATTGAGATGTTCTCTGCGAATCTGTCCGCCCGGTTGAGAGTCTTGCTGGAGCGAACCCGAGCCTTCCTTCTACTTCGCCGGCGCAGGTTGCGCCGTTGGGGGCAGAATCCCGTTCAACCGCAAATAGATCGCCTGCCCGGCATAGTGGTCATACCAATCATCGCTCAGGATAATCAGCGCCCCCGCCCGCGAGGTCTGCCTATTTCCGAATAGGGTTAACGGATCGCTAAGCTTTGAATCGTCCACTCCCGCCAGCGCCGTCGAACAAAACTCAAACGACGCCTTCAACCCCGCCACCAGTTTGTCCTTCCCATCCGCGTCCGTCAGCTTGAACTCCGGCGCCGTCTGCCCCGAAATCTTTGCGCACAGAAAATAATTCGACTGCGCAATATGCATCACCACATGCCCAAACGAGTTCATCTCCGCTGTCGGCTTGAAGCCATATTTCTCAGCCGGCATCGAGTCCGCGGCCGCCACCATGTTCTTCTCGTACCGCGTCAACTGGCTCTTCACCATCGTCGTCACCGGATTCGCCACCGGCCCCGCCGGTGCGGCATCCTGCGCCGCACACATCGCCCCGCTGAACAGCAACCCCGCCATTACCAACCCAATCCGTTTCATCTTTATTCTCCTCCCCGCTTTGGGCCCTCACCTCGCGCCCTACTACTTCCAACGATGCCGCACGAAAGCATACCCCCGCGCCATCCCAGCGACAAGCGGCTTCGCGCCCCGAAATATTTCCCCATGGAAGATGATTGAGAGTGAACGGTGCCAGAACCCCGCGCCCTCAGCCGACACTCCTGTGATGACCTAACCTAAGGATCTACCTCGCTCGGCTTGTTTTCTTCTTCATCCTCCTGCGCCCAATTATTGCGGAATTCGATACTCCCCATTCAAATTTCGTCTACCTTCCAGCATCCATTCGCTCTCATAATAGATGCCGCGTCTATCGAAGCATGCCAGTCGGCTTCGAATCGATTATAATTCAGCGATCTGGCCGCGCACGGCCGGCATTTCTCGAAAGGTTGGAATCAAGGCCGTGGGTCACGGCCTGAACGAGGAGCTTATGGCAAGAACAAACGGTAACGGTTCATCGACAAAGAGCAAATCCCCCTCCGTCAAGAAAAAACTTTCCCCTGAGGAGAAAATCGCGCAGCGCGCCTACGAGATCTACCTCGAACGCAACGGCGCCCCCGGCAACCCCCTCGAGGACTGGGTCCGCGCCGAACGCGAACTGCTCCAGAAGAGCGGCAAATCCACCAAGAAAACTGTTGCGGCAGCAGCCTAATCCCAGCGGACAATTCGCCTCCTTGTCCCTCGTCGCTTCTTCTGTCTTTGTAGAGGCGTGGCTTCAGCCACGCACCTTTCTCTTCTCATCCCGATTCCCTTAAGTCCGCTCGCCACCCCGCCGCAGACATTCCCCG
>DATEWL010000150.1:0-2438 GCA_035258025.1 Candidatus Acidiferrum sp.
TACCTCAAGCGCCAAAAACCAAGGAAGCTTCTGGGCTGACGCACTGTCCGAAGCAAAATTCCGCTTTGTTCTCACTGAGAGTGGAGTGGTGAATCTCCAACTGGACGACTCCAAAGGATTGCACGCCGCAGGGATCATGGAATCCGCTAAGGACATTTCCAAGGAATAAACTACGATTTCTAAGGGCTGGATCAGTCCCAACGCTGGCCAGAGCCGGCCTATTTCTATCTTCTCGTGGGCGCTAGATCCCAATTCGTCGCGCTCCATGTGTCAAAGTGTTTGCACGCATAACGAATCGCAATATTTGGCCGCGGCCTTTTTTCAAATAGCATTGACATGCTCCGAGCCGCACCGTAGCATCGCCTTTATCTGATGGTGGTGCGTTCATTCAGCCGGCAGGCAGCGGAGGTCCCTCATGAGTCTTCGCGATTTTATTTCTAAACAGTGGATTGATGTCATCGATTGGACGGAGCCGGAAGACGGCATTCTGGCCTACCGCTATCCGATGCAAGACCGCGAAATCCAGAATGGCGGCAAGCTTACGGTTCGCGATTCGCAGCTCGCCGTGTTCGTCAACGAAGGAAAAGTGGCGGATGCATTTGGCCCTGGGCTCTACACTCTCAACACCAATACGCTTCCGATTCTCACTTACCTCAAAAACTGGGACAAAAAGTTTCAGTCGCCGTTCAAGTCCGATGTTTATTTCTTCTCATCGCGCATCCAGACCGACCAGCACTGGGGTACGCAAAATCCCATCACCATCCGCGACAAAGAGTTCGGCGCAATTCGTTTGCGCGGCTTCGGAATTTATTCTTACCACATCAATGATGCGAAATCGTTTTACTCGAAAATCAGCGGGACGCGCGACATCTACCACGTCGCCGATCTCGAAGGCCAGTTGCGCAACACCATCATCGCCAAAATGACGGACGCGTTTGCCGCCAGTCAGGTGCCGTTTCTTGACATGGCGGCCAGCCAGGGCGCAATTGCCGAAAAAATCAGCGAGCAGCTTAAGCCTGCATTCACAGACTATGGTCTCTCGCTCGATACTTTCGTCGTCGAAAATCTCTCGCTCCCCGAAGAGCTTCAAAAAGTGCTCGACCAGCGCATCAGCATGAACGTCCTCGGCGACATGGGCAAGTTCACGCAGTATCAGGTGGCGCAAGCGATTCCGATCGCCGCCGGGAACGAAGGTGGCGGAGCAGTCGGAGTCGGCGCCGGACTTGGCGCGGGCGTCGCGATGGGTCAGGCAATGATGGACGCGGTGAAGCAATCCACCTCGCTTGCTCCTGCCGGCGGTGGCGCGGCTCTGCCGGCCGCGGGCGCAGCAAGTGCGACCACGAAATTCTGCAGCGAGTGCGGCAAGCCCATTCCGCGCACCAGTAAGTTCTGTCCGGAATGCGGGAAGCCCCAGGCGTAGTGGTGACGCGAGCATGAGCGGAATCGAGTGGGTCGTCGAGGCCTTCGGTTGCTCATCGGATTCGCTGCGCGACCTTCGCGCTGTGGAAACCCTCTTCCACGGCATGATTCGCGGCATGAAGCTGCGGCCCGTCGGCGAAACGCAGTGGCACCAGTTTCCCGGGACCGGGGGCATCACCGGCCTTTGCCTGCTTGCGGAGTCCCACATCGCCTGCCACACCTTTCCCGAGCACAATTCGCTGTGCCTGAATCTCTTTTGTTGTGTTCCACGCACCGAATGGAATTTTGAAGCCGCGCTCCAGCAACTTTTCAATGCACGGACCGTTTCCATTAGGCGTCTTGCGCGCCCGTATGAGGCGGCTCGCCACCAGGCGGCCAGCCACTAGTTTAGGGTGAGGTTTTTTTGTGCAACAGGTGAGCAGCGGAAGATGACCCAGCCCGTTTCGAACTGTCCCAATTGCGGTGCAAAGATTATCTTCCAATGGTCCAGCAGCGTGCAGACGGTTTGCCAGTATTGCAAAAGCATTCTCGTGCGCACCGATATCGATCTCAAGAAAGTCGGCCAGATGGCCGATCTCCCGCCAGACAGTTCGCCGATTCAGCTCAATACCGAAGGCATTTATCGAAATAAAGCTTTCGTCGTCGGTGGCCGCATTCTTTATGAGTACGACCAGGGCGGCTGGAACGAATGGCACTTCACGATGAACGACGGCACGAGCGGCTGGCTTTCCGATGCTCAGAATGAATACGCGATTTCATTCGCCAGCAACGCCATCGGTTTGCCCGCTGCTGACCAAGTCAAAGTGGACCAGCAATATAACTGGAACAATCAAAACTACACCGTGAGCGTGATTACCCCAGCCCACTACCGCGGCGTCGAAGGCGAGCTGCCTTTCGAGTATTGGGACAAGACAGATGTCACGTTTGCTGACCTTCGCAGCCAAACTGGCAAATTCGCCACGCTCGATTTTAGCGATGAGCAGACTGCTCTCTATTTGGGCGAATTCGTCGAGTTCGAC
>DATEWL010000151.1:0-2024 GCA_035258025.1 Candidatus Acidiferrum sp.
GCCGTTGACAATCGCTTCCGACAGAACAAAATATCCTCATGCCTCACCAACTCAACACCTCCTACGTGCGAGATTCCATCGGCCTATTTCGCTACTACAAAAAGTTGGCTGACCGCGCGATGGCGCAGTGCCCAGACGAAGCCCTGTTCATTACGCTAGACGCCGAATCCAATTCCATCGCCATCATCGTGAAACACATGGCCGGCAACATGCGCTCCCGCTGGCTGGACTTCCTGACCACCGACGGCGAGAAGCCGGACCGCAACCGGGACACGGAATTTGAAGATCCGCCGCAGACTCGCGCTCAACTCTCGGAGATGTGGGAACGCGGCTGGAAATATCTTTTCGATGCGCTCGAACCACTAACCGAGACCGATCTCACGCGAACCGTGACGATTCGCACGGAACCTCATTCCGTCATGCAAGCCAT
The DNA here is from genome assembly GCA_035258025.1 of Candidatus Acidiferrum sp. GTDB lineage: Bacteria > Acidobacteriota > Terriglobia > Acidiferrales > UBA7541 > Acidiferrum. The sequence continues at coordinate 431 of DATEWL010000151.1, forward strand.
CAACCGCCAGATCGCTCATTACGCACATCACGTTGGCCAGATTTTGTTTCTCGCCAAGCATCTAACTTTCACCAAGACCGGAAAGTGGGAATCGCTCAGCGTGCCGCGCGGCAAATCGGCAGAGATAAACGCCAAGGTGGCCGCAGGCAAACTGTCAGCGCAAGAAACCCTCTTCTCATCGAAAAAAGCCTGACAACGGGCTTCGCTTCCCCTTCGCCCTGATTTCCGTTAACCTTCTTAGGTCATGGCTACACTTTTTGATCTTGAGCCGCCGGCTCAAGTCGGTGTTCAACTAAACGAGGCGCAACGCCGCGCCATCACGCACGGCGAAGGCCCGTTGCTCGTTATCGCGGGCGCGGGCACGGGGAAGACCCGCGTCATCACCGAGCGCATTCGCCATCTTCTGCAAACTGACGATTCTCTTTCCGGCGAAAACATTCTCGGCCTGACTTTCACCAACAAAGCAGCCGGGGAAATGAAGGCGCGCGTCGTTCGCGCCACTGGCGAGCGAGGGAAAAAAGTCACGCTCGCGACATTTCACGCTTTCTGCGAGAGCCTGCTGAAAGAAGCCGCGCCCGAACGCTTGATGCTCGACAAGGTCGACCACTGGATTCTTCTGCGGCGAAATTTGGAGCGCCTCAAACTGGAAAAGTACCGGCGGCTCGCCGATCCCGGACAATTTCTAAACGATTTCGTGGATTTTTTCTCGCGATGCCAGGACGAACTCGTCTCCTGCGACGACTATCTCCGCTACGCGGAAGGACTCGCGGCACAGCTCGAAACCGACCGCGGCGGCTTCGAGGAGGACACTTTCAAGGAGCGCACTGAGGAAGTCGCCCTGCAACGAGAAATCGCCCGCGCGTACCGTGCAAGCGACGAATTGATGCGAGAAAAAAAGCGCGTTTCCTTCGGTTCGCTGATCACGGGCGCCGTCGAGCTTCTCGAAACCGACGCAAAGCTCCGCCGCGCGCTCCAGGAAAAATATCGCTACATCCTCGTCGACGAATTTCAAGACACCAACATCGCGCAGCTCCGTCTTCTCGAACTCCTGGCCGGCGATAGAAAGAACATCATCGCCGTGGGCGACAACGATCAGGCCATCTATCGCTTCCGCGGGGCCTCGTTCGGCAGCTTCAAACTTTTTCTAGAGCGCTTTGCCGGCTGGCGCGAAGGGCAGGACTCCACAAAATTTCGCGTCTCCCTCGTTGAGAACTACCGTTCCACGCCGAATATCCTGCGCGTAGCCACTCAAGTCATCGCGCAAAACACCGTGAGCGCCGACTTCCCCAAAAAAGTGCTAAGCGCCAACAAAGAAGAAAGCGAGAAAATCCGCGTCGTCGAACTGGACAACGAACACGACGAGGCGCGCTGGATCGTCAGCGAACTCCTGCGGATGCGCGCCGCCGGCCGCAAGTGGCGCGAGTTCGCCATTCTCTACCGCCAGCATGCGCACCGCCACGAACTTGTCGAAGAACTCTGCCGCCACAAAATCCCTTTCGTGATCAGCAGGCTCTCGATTCTCGATCATCCGCTGGTCAAAGACGTCCTCGCCTATTTGCACCTGATCGACAGTCCTGCGGACGACATCGCCTGC
>DATEWL010000152.1:0-2172 GCA_035258025.1 Candidatus Acidiferrum sp.
GCCGGCGCAATAGGTACGGCATAGGTACCCAGTTGGTTGTCCAAAAAAATAGCATGCCTGCTGAGGTTGACGTGGGTTGCGTCTTAGGAAACGGTGCCGTGATCGTTGCGTGACGAGAGGCGCTATTGCGAGCGTCTGACATCTGGGTCTGCCCATAAAACGGCGACGTACCGAAGTCGCCGTTCCCACAAGTGGCAGCATCAACGCCATCGGCAGGGACAAAGAAATCCATTCCGATGCAGTGGCTGCGGGTGCGGTGGCCTACGAGCACGGGGTTAGCGTGGTCGTCGGTATGACAGCCGTTATGGTAGTCGTGCCGTTTCTCGCATTTCAAAGTTCGACTGCCAGAGCCCAAACACCCACTCCATCGTGTTCTGCGACGACCACGAAAGCGTTTTTGCGCTTGTGCGACATGGTATGGGGTTCGAGATTTCCTTATGCGGCCCAGCAGTAAATGAGTCATTATCCAGCGAATTGGCCGCGCTGCCCGGTATGCAATAAGTTTGCGAAGACCGGGCACATCACGTGCGGAAACCCAGGATGCGACGAGAGCAAGTTGCGTCAAGAGCGCGTGCTCGAATACTGGCGCATTAGAAAGCCCAAAGGAGAAAAGAGTCATGATAGGTAACTCGGCTGCCCCGGCAATAAATAATCCACCACCAAACGCTCGTTTCTCTAGCGCCTATTCCAGACAAGGAAGCCTGTTACCAACAACGCAATGGTGAGACCCCCGATAATAACGCCAAGTGCTATTTGAGCTATCAGGGCCATAACGTTCACGCCGCTGGCGATGCTTCTAATTCCCTTATCCAAGTCTCGATTGTGCGCTTGGCCTTGTCGATCTTCTCCTGGATTGGCATACCATGGATTACATTAGAGAGCGCTATTCCGACGCTGATCCGTGCTTCGTTCAACGCTCCTCCGCTTGATAGATTTAAGACTGCGGCACCTGCTTTGTGGTCGGCACGCGACCAAGGGTTGCGCTTTCATTCGAGACCATGGTGTCCGAAGTGACCACCATCGCCCCGATCCGCTGTTGCTCGACGGTTACGAAGGATCTGCTCGAACTCGCTTTCACTGCGCGCGTTCAGCACCTGCAAATGCCGATTGTCGTTGTCGCGGCCTTTGCGCGCGCCGCGGCGTTCCACCGAAGGCGGGAATGACTGCCACCTTGCGGAAAAAGCGACGATACGTTTTTTGGCTAAGGGATCGATATCAACATTGATGGTTCAGCGTGATCGGCCTGGTCACGCCGATCATCATGAGGCTTCCGCTGCTCCCAATAGAAGTTGAGCACAAACAGCCGCATGGCCGATGATAGATTTCCATGATGCCGTCCGGAATCGATAACAGCAAGTAAGTCAGACAGGCTCATGTTACCAGACGTAGCGATCTCCTTTAGCGACTTCCAGAATGCATCTACCTGCAAAAGAGATTTTGGGGTCATTTTTGTCAATAGATGGCATATAGCTAGTCTCACGTTGAACGCTGCTTGGCCGCGCGCGCGCCTCTCTTGCGCTCTATTGACGCGCAATCGCTCACGCTTGATTGCCAGCGCCTCGCGTAGCGGTGCATTGGCCTCCCACTCCGCCAGCAGGATTGCTTGCGAGAACAGCATTGCCCGGCTCACGCCGCGCGACCTGCGCACCTCCACAATATCGTATTCCTTGGGCGATAGCAGTCGTTGCCGCTTCGCGAACGCGGGCGAGCGTTCCCATGCGTAGACGAGAGCGTTCCGCTCGGCGTAGGCGAGAAGCGCCTTTCGGTTGGCAAATTCCCGTTGCGGCATCGACGGTGACCGACCCCTGTCTTCCTCGGCCCCGCCGCGGGCGCACGAGGGGTTCTTATTGAAAGCGCTCGAGCACACTTTGCACCGGGATCGAATACATCCGCAGCGCAACGAAAACCGAGGTAAAGGTCTTGTGCAGATTGAGCATTACAAGCACCTCTCCGCGCTGAATTGCGTCCGAAGCCACTGCTCTTCCTGCGCGGTTTTCTTGCAAGGACCGTGCCTTTGCAAAAACCATGCGTGATCCCGGCCGCCTGCGCCTTTCCGCCGCCACACCAAGCGGCTGGTTGCTTTTTTGTGCACGAAGCTGCGAATCCCGGCGCCACTCTGCACCGGGCCTATGCGTTCCCGATCCGCTCGCGCTGCTCAGGCGTTTTCGCAAG
>DATEWL010000153.1:0-2629 GCA_035258025.1 Candidatus Acidiferrum sp.
CGGCGAGAAAGATGTCGCTCTGGCTCCAAACGATGTGCAGACTCTCGCGATCCTCGGCCAGACTCTTCCGCGGGCATGGAACCCGAACATGCCAAATGCGGCTCAACAATTGGACAAGGCGGAAAAATTCTCCAAGTCGGCGATAGAGCTCATTCCCACAATTCCAAAGCCCGAGGGAATGACAGACGCACAATTTGATCTCGCCAAAAACCAAACGCTGGCCATGGCTCATAGCGGGTTGGGACTCGTTTATTTCCGCCGGGGCAAGTATGACGATGCCATTCCGGAGTTTGAAGCGTCCACAAAGGTGGACCCGAATCCAGAGGCCGATCCCGTGACGTTCTATGTCTTGGCGATTTCGGACGAGAAGACTTCGCATTTTGATGCGGCGGTGACAGCGTTTAACAAGTGCGCCGCCGTTCCGGGCAGCCTGCAGCCGACGTGCAAGAGCGGCGCCGACGAGGCAAAGAAACTGGGCGCCACGCAACTGAGTGCACCAAAATAAGCCCTACTGGCGCTTGGCGCGCTTTTCAAGGACATGACACAGAGTGACGCAGGGCAACTCGAGGAGCGTCTCGGTTATCGGTTCAAAAAGCCGGAGTTTCTCGAGCGCGCCTTGACGCATAGCTCTGCGGTTCCGGAGTTGCGTGCGGAGCGCACGGAAGAATCCGCGGAAGCGGCTGCCACCCAGGATAATGAGAGGCTGGAGTTTCTGGGAGACGCCGTTCTGGAGTTGTTGGCGAGGGAGTATCTTCTCGAGTCGTTTCCCGAATGGAGCGAGGGCCAGCTCTCCAAAAGCCGGGCGCGGCTTGTAAATGCCCACTCTTTGCACGATGCGGCAAGCAGGGTCAAGCTTGGCGAACATCTGCGCCTGGGGCGCGGCGAAGAAAAGACCGGCGGCCGGGAAAAACCGGCGCTTCTGGCGGATGCCTTCGAAGCGGTAGTCGCCGCGGTTTATATGGACGCCGGGCTGGGGCCCACGCGTGAGATGCTGAAGCGGCTGCTGTTTGAACAAGCGCTTGAGGAGCGCGGAGAGCGAATCTCGGACTCCGACCGCAAGTCCGCGCTGCAGGAATTCCTGCAAGGACACGGAAAGCCGACTGCCGAATACCGGTTGTCGGGAGAAAGCGGGCCGGACCATCAGAAAATCTTCCAGGTGGAAGTTTGGATTAACGGCGAACGCATGGCCAGCGGCGAAGGCAGCACAAAAAAAGAAGCCGAGCAGCGGGCAGCGCAGAGCGCGATGGAACTGCTGGAGCGAAAGTGACATGCGAGTGGAACGGAAAGGCTGAAAGCGAATGGCGGAAGAAACTGCGCTAAAGGTCGAAGAACCGGTGAATCCGGTTGCGCCGGCAGAGCCGAAAAAAGAAGAGCCCCACGAAGATTCCACGACGATTTCCGAATATTTGGAATCGCTGTTGGTGACGGTGCTTCTGGCGCTGTTCGGGACCAGCTTTGTCGTCCAAGCGTTCAAAATTCCATCGGCTTCCATGGAAGGTACGCTGCTGATTGGCGACCATCTGCTGGTCAACAAATTCATCTTCGGCGGCAGCGGAGCGTGGTACGAAAAATTGCTTCCGTACCGGCCTCTCGAGCGGGGCGATATCATCGTTTTCAAGTACCCCTATGCGGACCACCAGCATTTTGTAAAACGGGTGATTGGTTTGCCCGGCGACCGATTGAAACTTGTGGACCAGCAAATGTACGTCAATGGAAAGCCACTGAACGAGCCATACGTGGTTCACGATCAGCTCGCGAACTACGATCCTTTCAACACCTCGTTTCCACCTCGCAGAGATCAGATGATTTCGCAGCAGGTTGTTGAGGAATCGGGCTGGAGGAAAACGCTGCGCAACTACGTGCAAGGCGACGAAATCGTCGTCCCGCCCGGAAAATTATTTGCCATGGGCGACAATCGGGATCACAGTTCGGACAGCCGATACTGGGGATTTGTGGATCGCAGCGCGATTATGGGGCGACCATTTTTGATTTATTGGTCGGTGGACGCGACGAGCAACGACTACACGCAAACCACTTTTTTCCAGAGGCTGGCTGGAGTTTTCGACACGATCGCGCACCTTCCATCCCGGACACGCTGGAGCCGGATGCTACACACGGTTCACTAAGCTTTGCAGTTATTCTCTGACGGTATTTATTTGAAGATGCTCAAGGAAAGCCGGCTTCTGGCACAAAAAAAGCCGTGCGAAGTTAGCCTTACGGCAGCTTTTCATTTGCAGGCCAGTCTGCGAAACTTCCGGACAAGATGAAGATCCCGCGCAAGTGGTGGAAGCTGGCGCTTACGGTGATGGCGCTGCTCGTGGCCATGCAGATTGGCGTGTCGCTGCTCGTTCGCACGCATCCCATGCACGCGTACTTGACCACGCAGCTGGAGAGAGCGTTTGGACGGCCGGTCGAGGTCGGACAATTCTCCGTGCAGTTGCTGCCCACTCCCCGCCTGGATGCGGAAAAAGTGTCGGTTGGCGAAGACCCTGCGTTCGGCAATGAATATTTTTTGCGCGCTGAAAACTTGTCTGCCGGACTCCGGTGGACCGGGTTGCTCCGTGGCCATTTCGAATTCGGCACGCTTTCGCTGAGCCGGCCTAGTTTGATCCTGGTGCGCAACAACCAG
>DATEWL010000154.1:0-4148 GCA_035258025.1 Candidatus Acidiferrum sp.
GCCGTTCTTCTAGAGCCCGACGGCCAAGCAAAGGTCATCGGCTCTGGAGCGGCCTATTTTCTCGAAGCGAAAAACTCGCCGGCGGTTTGCCAAAGGAAGGTTCCGCTCAGCTTCAGCGGAATAAGAGTTCACCGCTCGCCATCTGGTGCTTTCTTTAACGTCAAGGATTGGAAGGGAAGCGGCGGGGATGACTATCAACTCTCAGCCGTAAACGGAGTGGTAAAGGCGTTCGGTTCAAATCACGGAATTTATTAACCACCGGCTTCGCGTTTCGTTAAAAGTGGAAAACAATGCCGCCCATAAGCTCAAAATTGTTCTGAGACTGGCTGAAATAGTTCGTGCGCACCCAATCGGCTTCCAATCGTCCTGAAAGGCGCGGGTTGAAGCGATAGTCCGCGCCGCCCCCAAGCTGGAGGGCGAACGAGTTCTTGCTGTTGCCTGCAGTCTCCGGCTGCTCGTGGCTTCCGCCGATGATGGCGTGGCCCCAGGGCTCCCATTTTTTTTCTCGCCAGGCGATCTTGGGCCCAGCGCCATACACCACGACTTTCACGTGTTCCCGGTCGAAGATTTGCGGAGCGAAGGTGGCTGAGACGTTTCCCTCGATTCCGAACCATTCATTTGTAAAGTACGTTACCGAGCTTTTGATCCCCACGGCGCTGGCGTTGAAGATCGAACTTCTAAACCTCAGCCAATCAGCGCCAATCGCAAGCTGCCAGCGGAAATCATCCCGCCCGCCATAGAGAAACTTCGGATCGGGTGCCGGCGCCGGAGAGGGGTCGGGCGCGGCGGTTCCGAAGGGCGATGCCGCAGCGGCCGGCGAGCCGAAGCTCGGAGCTCGAGAGAGAGCGGTCGTAGGGGCCGGCTGAAACAAGACTGCATTTGTACTGGGCGCCGTGTAGAAGTCCGCTGCTACGTTGCGGTCCGCACTCTGGCTGTCCGAAGCGGCTTCCTGCGCGCGAACGGCGCACCCCATCCCAAGCACTAAAATGAAAACAACGAGTTGCCTCTTCATGATTCTCCCCTCAGAGGTGCGACCCCACGCCTGGAATCAGCCCACTCTGCTACGGTAAACAAGACCATAGGCCTTTGTCTACGTTCTTTCGCTGGCGCGGTACAAAGAAAAACGGGGCAGGGAGGGTTGCCCCGCGAATTGTTTCTAGGCTACCGCTGGCTTTCAGCGGCCGTGCCTTAGGTAATCGTCGGTCTTGTTCAACCAATCTTCCCGTGGCGGATTGAAAACGTCCAAATCAATCGTGTCTTCGATCGCCCAGGCTTCATGCGGCATGTGCGGTGGAATGCAAAGCACTTCACCCGCTCGCACCACGATCTCTTTGCCGTCGATGGCGAATTTCAAAGCGCCTTCCAGAATGTACGTAACCTGCTCGTTGTGATGATGATGCAGGGGAACGTGGGCGCCCTTCTTCATGATCACCCGCGCCAGCATGATCTTGTCGCCGACCACCATTTCCCGGTCAATCTGCGGATTTAGATGTTCGCGCTCGACGTTTTTCCAGGGAATGTATTTCATTTCTGACGCAGGGCTCATGGTTTGGCTCCGTACAGCTTTGCCGCGTTATCGTGCAGGTACATGTGCGCGAGTTCAAGGGCTTTTTCTTCGTTGAACGCACCTTCCGAGACTAGTTCTGCCAACGCGGCAGCGACGGCTGTCCGCGCCGAGCGCGCGGCCAGCCAGAAGGTCTCTTCGGCTCCCACCGCGTCGTTGAAGGGAAATGCGTCGGAGCCGAACATGATCCTGTCCGGGAAGAGCGAAATCCACTGTTTCAAAATGTTCTTCAGTTCGGAAGGATAGACGTAGTAACCCATCAACGACGAATCGGTGTAGACGTTTTTGGCTGCCGTCATCCAAATCATGTCGAGCGTGTACGGATAGCCGCCGTGGATCAGCACGAAATTCACCTTGCTATATCGCGGATCACGGACCACATTTTCCAGATTCAGCGGATTGCCGTTGCGCAAACTAAAATAATCGCCGATGCCGACGGCGCTGTGAAAATGCACCGGAAGGTTCAGTTTTCCCGCCTGATCGATCAGCACGCGAAAAACATAGTCCTGAAATGTGCGGTATTCTTCGTTGCTGGTCACTCCGCCCGCATGGTATTTCGCGTAAATTTCTTCGGCCTTCTCGCGCGGTGGATCGCTGAAATAGAGCGAGCGGAAATAGGCGGCCTCAAACTTGATGGCCACGCCGCCCTTCTTCTGATTGTCCGCCAGTGTTTGACGCACGAAGGATTCGTATCCGGCAAGGTCAGGCGGGAGACCGCCCAGGTTTTCCTGCTTCATATACCGCTGCAAGACTTTTTCCTGTAAGGGGATGTAGACGCCCATGTCTGGATTCTTACCGGTCTGGTCGCGGTTATTGAGAGGAAAGAGGAACGAGTCCACGAAGAAAACCCAGTGGAAGCGTTTGGGATCGAGGTAAGGCGCCAGCGCGACGCGATTCGCGAGGCAGATTTCGATGTTCAATTTGTCGAGGATACTGTCCCAGTAGGCGGTGCTGCCGGACGCCTCCGCCGCCTTTTTCTTGTCGATCAGCCATTTTGCGTGTTCGGGCTTGAAATCATCATAGGGATAGCCGAAGAGCGATTTAGCCGCAGCAACGAACTCGGGGTTCGTGTCGCGTAGCCGCAGAACGGAAGTCTCATCGGGAGGCGCGGCTTGCGCGTCCATGTCGGAATCGTCGGGGAAAGTGGCGTGCGAATGATTGTCGTAAATGGGGATTTGGTCGATTTGCTTTAGGAGTCGTTCGTAAATCTTCGGCACGTCGGCGCCTGCGAGCGGCTTTGCCTGAGCAGACGCATTTGCGACGCCGACCAACGTAGCCAGAGCGGCGAGTAGCAGGGCCTTCCCCACTTGGACATAACTTCTTATCGTCACTGCTTTCCCCCAAGACTTTTGTAGGACAGGCATTCTTGTCCGTCTTACTCTATCTTCTTGCCATTTCTCGCTGCAAAGACCGACAGGCAAGAATGCCTGTCCTACCTCACTACAGCCGCCCGCCAACGTGCAGACACGCGCATCATGCGCTCCAGAGCTTCTTCGAGCAGGTGCCGGGCGCTGACCAGCGAGAATCGCAAATAATTTTTTCCGCCTGGACCAAACGCTGCTCCGGCGATTCCTGCGACGCCCGCCTCCTCCAACAGAAGCATCGCCACTTCTTCTGCGGCCAGGCCAGTCTCTTCAATATTCACCCACGCGTAAAACGCGCCGCCGGGCGACTGGCAGCGAAATCCTGGAATGCTGTTCAGTCCATCCACGAAGAGGTCTCGGCGTTTGTGGTACTCCACCACCATGGCATCCACGGCGTGAGTGGAATCACGCAGCGCCTCGATCGCCGCTACTTGCGTGAATTCCGCCACGCACGTGAAGGTATTCAACACCAGCAAGTCCATCGCATCCACAACGTGTTTTGGCGCCACGGCATAACCCAGGCGCCAACCCGTCATCGCAAAGCTTTTCGAAAATCCGTCAATGATCACGGTTCGCTCTGCCATGCCGGGCAACGACCAGATCGATTCGTACTCTCCGCTGAATAAAATCCGCGCATAAATTTCGTCTGCAAGAATCCACAGGTCATGCTTCCCAGCCAACTCCGCAATTTTCCGGAGCGCTTCCGCGCTGAAAACCGTCCCCGTCGGATTGTTGGGTGAGTTGAAAATTAGGGCGGTGGTTCGTGAAGTGATTTTCCCGGCAATTTCGTTTAGATCAGCCTGAAAACCGTTTTTTTCTTCCAGCCCGAACGGCACCGCCGTCGCGCCCAGCCCGCGCGTGAACGACGGATATATCGGAAAACCAGGATCGGGATAAAGCACCTCGTCGCCCGGTTCGATCAGCGCCATCATCGCCAGCGAAAGCGCCATTTTGCAACCCGGCGCCACCAAAACTTGCTCCGGCGCGACCTGCAACCGACGGGTCCGCTTCAAATATTCCGCGATCTCTTCGCGCAGCGCAGGAATGCCACGCGTCGAGACATAACGATCCCGCCCTGCCGCAACAGCGTCGCGCACGGCGTCCACAACCGGCGCGGCCGGCTGGAACTCCGGTTCGCCAAGCTCCAAGTGGATAATGGACCGCCCCGCTCGTTCGAGTTCTTTCGCGCGGGAATTGACGGCGAGCGCGCCTTCGCCATT
>DATEWL010000155.1:0-2209 GCA_035258025.1 Candidatus Acidiferrum sp.
CTTCAGACAGACGATGCCGCGCGAGATGGGTTTCGACTACTCCGGTATGTCATTTCAGGAGCAGAAGGCCCGGCAAGGTGTGCCACCTTTCGTAATCTTCGGACTTTCGTTGCTTTTTGTTTTTTTGATTCTTGCCGCGCTCTACGAAAGTTGGTCGCTGCCTTTCAGCGTGCTGCTGAGCACCCCGGTAGCGATCTTTGGAGCCTTTTTTATTTTGTGGCTCCGCCGCGTACTCCTGAGTGCGTTCCTGCCGCCTTTCATGGTGCAGATCGAGAGCGACATTTACTCGCAGATCGGATTAATCATGCTGATCGGATTGGCAGCCAAAAACGCGATTCTGATCGTGGAATTCGCCAAGGATGAGTATGAGCATGGGAAGTCGCTGTCGGAGGCCGCACTTGAAGGCGCCAAGCTTCGGCTGCGTCCCATTTTGATGACTTCTTTCGCGTTCATTCTCGGCTGCGTCCCGCTATGGATCGCAAGCGGCGCTGGTTCGGTCGGTCGACAAATCATGGGAACCACGGTTATCGGTGGAATGATGGCCGCCAGCGCGATCGGAATCTTCTTTGTGCCTGCGATTTTCTATATGGTGGAGAAATGGTCCGGCGCCGGCAAGGAACCCGCTTCTGGAATATTGCCGGGAACACCCAGCCCGGCGCCCGGAGATTGAGATGTGCGCTAGCGCGACGGGTGGGAAAAACAAGTGGAGCCGCGCATCATGAAGCTCACAAAATTGCTGATTGTAGTCTTGATCTGTGGCATGTTCGCCGGTTGCAAGGTCGGCCCGAATTACCATCGGCCGTTGGTTCAGACTCCGCCCACGTATCGTGATCTGCGAGCGAATACTCAGCTTCAGGCTCAGGCCGCCTCTTATGCGGATTTACCGTGGTGGCAGGTCTTCCAGGATCCGAAGTTGCAAGAGCTCATTCGCACCGCACTCAAGCAAAACTACGATCTGCAACTTGCAACCGAGCGCATCAACGCCGCTCGCGCTCAGCTTGCGATCACACGCTCGAACCTGTTTCCTCAAGTCCAAGGCAACGGCAATTTCGCTGGGGGAAAAGAGTCCAATTTCCAGAGCAAGTTCAACTTCCTAACTCTAGCGGCTGATGCCACCTTCCAGGTGGATTTGTTCGGCCGTTTGCGTCGCGCGACGGAGGCCGCACGTGCCCAGCTCCTCGCGACTGATGCCGCGAGGCAAACGGTTATATTGACCCTCGTCAGCGACGTCGCAAGCGACTACTTCGCACTCCTAGAGCTTGACCTACAACTCCAAATCACGAATGAGACGGTCAAGACACAAATCGATTCGGTCAAACTAACTACGTTGCGCCTTCAGCATGGTGTGGCCACGAAGCTGGATGTTCTCCAGGCTCAGCAGGTCCTCGACACCGCGAACGCGGCGGTTCCTGACTTGGAGCGGCAAATCGCTCAAGAGGAAAACGCCATCAGTATCCTGCTGGGCAATTACCCGCAGGATGTGCCGCGGGGGCTTCCTCTGATCGAGCAACCACTCCCGCCAGAAGTGCCGCCCGGATTGCCTTCCACAATCATCGAGCGCCGGCCCGACATTCGCGAGGCGGAACAGAACCTAATTGCAGCGAACGCAGAAATTGGAGTTGCAAAGGCCCAATTTTTCCCGCAGATTTCGTTGACCGGCTCCGGTGGGGGGGCCTTTGGGCGGAGCAGCGTCTTCTCAAGCTTGATGAGCTCGCAGGTCGGGGTCTGGTCTTATGGGGCTCAGGTGAGCCAGCCAATTTTCACCGGTGGCGCGTTGAAGGGCAATCTCCACCTGGCTGAATCGCAGGACCGGCAGGCTCTCATTCTGTACCAGCAAAGTATTCAACAGGCTTTCGGAGATGTTTCCGATGCATTAATCGGCTATCAGAAATTCCACGAAGTCCGGGTCGCGCAGGAGACATCGGTCAAGGACCTCCAGGATTCAGTCGATACATCCCTCGTACGCTATCGCGGCGGCATCACCACCTACCTCGAAGTGTTAGACGGCCAGCGATCGCTGTATACAGCAGAGCTGACTCTCGCGCAAGCGCGCGGCGACGAGTACCAGAGCCTCGTGCAACTTTATAGGGCACTTGGAGGTGGCTGGCGGCCATAGTCATGGCGTCGGGCGCGACTTGTCGCAGTGCGGAAGTAATCCCCGAGCCCTGAGCTTTTCGTTCGCGGTCCGGAAACGGTCTTCGAGGAGATC
>DATEWL010000156.1:0-8838 GCA_035258025.1 Candidatus Acidiferrum sp.
GCCCGGCATCCGTGCTGGACAGAAAATAGAGATACTTTCCGCCTTTATCGAAGACCGGCGAAACCGAATCGCTCATCGCGTCCGTCACGCGATCACTCTTCCCCGTTTCCAGCGAATACAAAAACACCGACCGCATGTGGCTCACTTCCTGCTGCGTGTACGCCAGCCATTTGCTGTCCGGCGACCACGCGGCCTGGAAAATCTGCTCGGGCCCTGTAAACCGGTCGTGAAAAACTTTCACCGGCGTTTTCTTTTCAAGGTCCACGTACCACAAATTCAGCCGCTTGTCGGTGTATGCAATCTTTTTGCTGTCCGGCGACCAGGTCGGAAAAAAGAAAAACGATCCCGGCGTGCCCAAATCAATCTTCTGTGCCTCGCCCTGGCCATTCTGGTTCTTGACGTATAACGCCACCTCGCCAGATTCATCCGAAAAATAAGCGATGCTCTTTCCGTCCGGCGACCATGCTGGATATCGCTCATCCGCTCCCGGCGTATTCGTCAAGTTGCGAATGTCGCCCTTCTCCGCCGGAACAGTAAGTATTTCCCCGCGCGCTTCGAACACCGCTCTTAGACCAGTCGGCGAAATGTCCGCATTGCGGATGCGGTTGGCCACATTTTCGTAACGCGGCCGCAACTGCGGCAGGTCCCCCGAGATGTGAATCTCAACTTTGTGTGCCGCCCCAGTCTTCAAGTCATAAAGCCAAATCGCGCCAAACTGCTCGATGGCAATCGTATCCGGCCCCGCGCTCGCATATTTAAAATCAAGCCCCTCATTCTTCAGCGCAACCGTCACGCTCTTCGTCTTCGTGTCATAGCTGAAGAGCGACATCGGCCCGCTTCGATCCGAGAGAAAAAATACTCGTTGATCCACCCACATCGGATTGAAGTCGTTCGAATTCTCCCGCGGTATTGGCGTCACACTCGAATCCGAGAGCCGCGCAATCCACACCGGCGAAGTCCGTCCGCCGCGATACCGTTTCCAGATTTCAAACGCGTGGTCTAGCGGCACGTAGGCGATTTCTTTGCCATCCGGCGAATACGATCCCTCAGCGCCACCGGGCAGTGGCAGTTCCGTCGGAAAACCGCCTTCGCGCGAAACCGTAAAGAGGCGATTGAAGAAGGAATAACTATTCCGGCTTGAAGCAAACAGAACCGACTTCCCATCGCGCGTCCACCCCACGACTTCATCCGCTGCCGGATGATAGGTCAGCCGCCGCGGCGTTCCCCCGCTCGCAGGAACCAGGTACACATCCGCATTTCCATCATAGTTGCCGGTAAACGCGATCTCGCTGCCATCTGGCGAAAAGACTGGCCGTGACGCCGTTCCCGCCCCCGCCGTGAGCCGCTGCGCGACGCCACCCGTGCGCGGCACGCTCCACAAATCTCCGGCGTACACAAACACAATCTGCGTCCCGTTGATCGTCGGCTGATGCAGCAGCAATGGCGGATTCTCATCCGCCACACAGACGCACGCTACCAACAGCGCGAACAAACTCGCGGCAAATCGCAACATTTGCGTTTCCTCCCCCCGGCTCCCCCAACCTTTCAATCGCGCACAATCTTACAGCCACATCGGTCAAGATGAAACCGACCAGCGGACTTTCTTCCTCCGCAACCGATTTGTGATAAGAAGGTGTCGCGACAATGCACTCGCTCAGCTCAGCTTTTACTCGATCAGCACTGAGGCAGGCTCATGACGGATAAAAACGCAACGCCGAAGTCCGCCGGCGTTTGGACCATGATCTTCACCGATGTTCACTTCTGGGTGCCGACCATCGTCTTGCTCGCCGGGCTGGTCGTGCTCCATTGGATTCGCTGAGCCCCGCGTGGAATCCTCCGCCGCAAAAATGATCTTGCCTTCCATCGAGTCCGCCCGTCTCCGCAAATTGCAACTCGTGGGTATCGTCTGCGGGTTCGGCGCAGGCGCCTGGCTTGGCGCCGCGGAAGCTCCGACAAAATTGGTGAAGCTCGGCGTGTCGCCCCTCGTCGTGTCGCTCCTGATGGTCGTGGGTGTGTTTCTTGCGCGCTGGAGCTTGCCTGCACTGATCCGCGGCACCGGTCAAGTGCGCGCCGACATTCGCCAAGCCCCGCACCTGATTGTCTGGGGAATTCTCGCAGGCTGTCTCTGGGCCGTCGCCAACACTCTGACGATTTTCGCGATTCGCGATATCGGCCTCAGCATTGCCTTCCCTCTTTGGAACATCAACAGTCTACTCGGCATCTTCTGGGGTTATCTTCTCTTCAACGAATTGCGCGACGCCGGCAAAATCCGCTGGCTCACCGTCCTTGGCGGCGCTCTCCTCATGTTTGCTGGCGCAACTCTTCTCGCTGTCGCCTCTTCAGCGCAAAGTCCCGCCGAACATCCTCTGCGCGGAATCCTCGCCGCACTTGGCGCCGGAGTTCTCTGGGGCACGATGTATGTGCCCTATCGCAAAGCGTATTTGACCGGCATGAATCCTCTCTCCTTCATCGCGTTCTTTACCATCGGCGAACTCGGCATGATGTTGACTCTCGCCGTGGCCTACGGCGGCGGCCCCGACGCTCTCTTTCATCAACTCGAGCTAGCCAAGCCCGTCCTCTTCTGGCTAATGCTTGGCGGTTTCGTGTGGGTCATCGGCGATTTGTTTCAACAATACGCCGCAAAATACATCGGCATTAGCCGCGGCATTCCGCTCTCCAACACCAATCAGTTGTGGGGCCTGCTCTGGGGCATTCTGGTTTTCGGAGAGCTGCGCGGTCTCAGCACGTCGCTCTATGCGCAAGTCATTGGCGGCTCTCTCTTGATGGCCGCGGGAGCGGGAGCCATCGCTCTCTCCAGCGTCACCGGGAAAGAACACGCCCGCTGGAAGCAAGCCGCCGATCGCGAAGGCCAGCGCTACAAAGTCGATGCCGGCTACGTAGAAGCAGGTCTTTCTGGAAATGACTCGACCAACCCAGGCAGCCAGGTCTCAATTCAGTCGGCAAGAACCTGGCTCGATTGGCTCCTAGTCATCGCTGCCACCACAATTTTCATCAGTCTTGCCGTTCTCGCCCGCGCTCCGAACATGGCGCTCAACTGGCCCGCCTTGGCCGCGCTAGCCGCTGCTATGCTAATTTTTCTCTTCGCCTGCGGCATTGCTCTCTGGAAAACCACCCGCTTCAACTGATTCGGCCTGCCAGTGGCACAGCCCTTGTTGGCTGTGCTCTGCCCGCAAATCCCAAAAACTCATTACTGGAGCGCCACCAGCCACTACCAACCGCCTTTAATCATTTTCGCACCCGTCCTTCCAGTGTAAACTGATCATGACGCGGGTTGTGCCACGTAAGGCCCGTAGTAAGAAATCTTTTCGGAGCACAACCCGATGGCCGGCGCCATTCCTCTCTCCTCGACGCTCCAATCCCGCGCTGCCGAGCGCATCTCCGCCAAAGCTCTCACGATCCCCTGGTACATCTGGTGCAACGTCCTCGCCGTTGCTTGCAGCGCCGTTGGCGGTGTCTGGGACATTTCCTGGCACGAGAGCGTCGGCCGCGACACTTTCTGGACTCCCGCGCATCTTCTGATTCAGCTCTGCGGCATTCTCGCGGGCTTTGGCTGCGGCTACCTCATTCTTTCGACCACCTTCCGTAAAGATTCGGCGGTCCGCGCTAACTCCGTTTCCATGTGGGGGTTCCACGGCCCGCTCGGCGCATTTATTTGTACATGGGGCGCCGTCGCGATGGTCACCTCCGCGCCGTTCGACAATTGGTGGCACAACGCCTACGGCCTCGACGTCAAAATCATCAGCCCACCGCACATTTTGCTGGCACTGGGGATGACCGCCATCCGTTTCGGCACGCTAGTGCTCGTCCTCGCGGAGGTAAATCGCGCGACCGGCGAGTATCGCGCCCGAACCGAGCGTTTCCTCTTTTTCTCGTTCCTTTTTCTTCTCGCCATGACCGTCGGTATCATGCAGGAGGACACCTTCCGCATGTTCATGCACGGCGCGAAGTTCTACGTCGTCATTATGTTTGCCGCGCCGATCTGGTTTGCCGCCGTCTCGCGTGCCTCGGAAAATCGCTGGGCCGCCAGCATCGTGACGGGCTGCTACACGGTCATGCATCTGTGTTTTATGTGGATTCTGCAGCTGATCCCCGCTGAGCCCAAGCTCGGCCCCGTCTACCAAAAGATCACGCACTTGGTCCCGCCGGATTTCCCGTTGCTCCTGATCGTTCCCGCGATTGTGTTTGATCTCGTGCGCCGCCGCATCACAGGTTTGAACCGCTGGACGCAAGCCGCCATCCTTGGCGCAGCCTCGCTGGCAAGCTTTGTCGCCGTTCAATGGCCTTTCGCAAATTTCCTAATGTCCCCCGCGTCGCGCAACTGGTTTTTCGCCACCAACAACACCCCATACTTCATTCCGCCCATGTCCCACTGGGCGCGCTACGCCTGGCTCCCAACCGAGCACCGCCCCCTCCAATTCGCACAGACGATACTTCTAGCCTTGGCCGCCGGCATCCTCATGACCCGCGTCGGCCTAAGCTGGGGCGACTGGATGCGCCGCATCCGCCGCTAGCGTCTCTTGCTCGCCCGGCTGCCCCTCGATAATCAGGCGCCGAGACGGATTCCGTCACGTTGTGCTACAACTTTTCTTAACGTTGCCATTGGTGGCGCGGAGAAAACAATGCCTGTTCCAACGGAAGAAGAGTGGGGAGACTATCAAGCCGACCTGGACCAGAAATACGCGCACGATTTGTTTGCGGGTCACACCAATGAGGAAATGCAGCCTCATTTCTACCGGAATGTAATCGAGCCCACTGATGAATTGCGATGGATGCCGGAAGTGCCCTTTCGATACTACATGCTTGGGTTCCGCGATTTCGTTTTGGCGGGAAAATTTTCTGATCTATGGAATTCTGACGCCGCAAGTTGTTTTCTTGGTCTCGTAGAAGAAAAGCTCAAAAGCCACCCCGGCTGCATTTTACCCATCATGTCTGAGCTGCTACCAGCCATTCGGCATGTAGGGCAAAATCAAACTTCGTTTGACGCTGATGAGGAAGTCTACGGAAAATTCAAGGAAAAGCTAGACCGAATTGAAGCCTTATACTCTCGCTGTCGGAACGGCTCATAGCGGGGATGCCCCACACGTCGGGTCTACGAGTGGGGCTTTTGACTTGGTCGATTTGTTTCTCTTCGCTTGGGTCGTCTTTCTTTTGCTAATTCTCGAAGTCAATTCCAGCCAAAACTTCCTCGGACAGGTGACTGATCAGCCGCCCCGCGCCTCAGGGATTGCTCGGTGCTTTCGCTGGAGCTTCCGCCGCAGCCGCGCCTTTCTTGTACACGATCTTCTTCGCCCCTGCTTCGCAAGTACCCACTACTTTTCCGTCCCCAGCGTCCGCGTCCTTCGCAACGATGTCCAGCGTGTAGCCTTTGACGCCCTTCGCGTCCAGCTTCGTCGCGATTTCCGTCTTCAGTTCTTCACAAGGTTTCGCCTGCGCGTAACTACACGCCGGCACAACTAACACAGCAGCAATACCTAGCCATAGTTTCATTTTGGGATCTCCTTTTTAGGAAATGAGGGGGCCGCCATCCAGCATACCAAATTGAATTTCCCACAGCCGCTCGTCTCCCGTTCCACGTTCCGATTTAGGCAACTCCCTCCCCGCCCGCCAAGTAACGCGAAAAAAACACATCTAAGTCCTTCCGACAAGCATCCAACGGCAGGACAACTGGTCGAGAGACGCCCGGCCCACCAAATTCTTTGAGACATCGGCAGCACCGAAAGACTCGCAAAAGGAGAATCACTATGCCAACGATCACAACAAAAGATGGAGTCACAATTTTCTACAAGGACTGGGGCGCCGGCCAACCCATCGTTTTCTCGCACGGCTGGCCTCTATCGGCCGACGACTGGGACAACCAAATGATGTTCTTCTTAAATCACGGCTACCGTGTCATCGCCCATGACCGGCGAGGCCACGGACGCTCCAGCCAACCCGGCACAGGACACGATATGGATCACTACGCCGATGACCTCGCCGCGCTCACCGCTCATCTCGATCTAAAGAACGCCATCCATGTTGGCCACTCCACCGGCGGCGGTGAAGTCACGCGTTACATCGGACGCCACGGCGAAAGCCGCGTCGCCAAAGCCGTTCTAATCAGCGCCGTGCCACCACTGATGGTGAAAACGCCAGCAAATCCCGCCGGCACGCCCAAAGAAGTCTTCGACGGCTTTCAGAAGACGCTTGCCGCCAACCGCGCGCAGTTTTATCTGGATCTGCCGACCGGACCCTTCTACGGCTATAACCGGCCGGGCGCAAAACCGTCCCAAGGCACCATTCAAAATTGGTGGCGCCAGGGCATGATGGGCGGTATTAAGGCCCACTATGACGGCATTGTGGCCTTCTCCCAGACCGACTTCACCGAAGACCTCAAGAAGTTCACCGTCCCCACACTGGTAATGCACAGCGAGGATGATCAGATCGTCCCCTACGTAGCCTCCGGCCCGCTAAGCGCCAAGTTGGTCAAGGGCGCCATATTGAAAACCTACAAGAGTTTCCCGCACGGTATGCCCACGACAGAAGCCGACACAATCAACGCCGATCTGCTCTCCTTCCTGAAGGGGGCCAACGCCGCGAAAGCTTAGCGCCCGGCGAGCGACCCGAAACTCGCGGAGAAGTTCTTGACGTCGTTTTCAAACGGGGGTGGCCTTCGCTCCCATCCAAGGCCACCCCTGGATTTTTTAGAGCATCAATACATACAGGTATTTCCCAGTCGCATCGTACGCGCACTGCGAAACAAAAGTGACCCAAACGTAAAGTCTTTGCACTCGCTTGTATTCTTAGTCAGTGGCGAAACGGAGAACTTCAAAGATGAACGAACTATTGAGTCTCGCAGTAAAAGCGCACGGCGGTCTCGAGCGATGGAACAAAGTTAAGTCCATTAAAGTCGCGGCATCAATTACTGGCGCTATCTGGTACGTCAAAGGCAAGGGAGACTTCCTCAAGAACGTGGTATTGACTGCAGACACGCGGAATGAGCGCCTCACGGTGGACTTCCCAGGCCAAGGCAAGCGCGCTATTTTTACACCGAGCCGCATCGCGATCGAAACGGCGAACGGAGCCCTGATCGAGGCTCGCGATAACCCCGAGAAATCCTTTGAAGGCCAACAAAGAGAAACGCCGTGGGACGAAATCCACGTCACCTATTTTGTCGGCGAAGCCCTCTGGACCTACCTCAACACGCCGTTTCTCTACACCCGCGACGGATTCACTACAGAAGAGATCCCCGCAATTCAAGTCGAGGGCGAAACCTGGCGCCGCCTGAAGGTCACCTTCCCCGACACCGTCAAGAGCCACACAAAAGAACAAATCTCCTGCTTCGGACCCGACGGCTTGTTGCGCCGCCACGACTACACCGTCGACATTCTCGGTGGGGCCACCGGCCTCAACTACGCCTCCGACTATCGCGACGTAGACGGCATCATCGTCCCCACCAAGCGCCGCGTCTACGCCTACGAAGGCGATTACCAGCTTGTGAAAGAACCCCTGCTCGTCGCCATCGACATGGGCGAAATCACTCTCACCAACGACAACTACACGTCAGCCGCTGCGCACTCGTCATGAACTCTACGACTTAGCTCTTCTTGAGCCACGCGCTCTGATTCATCAAGCTAGCTAGATTGTTTCCGCGCAATTGCCGAGCACAGGAACACTTTCATCGCTACTCAAGACTTTTCAGACACCCTGGTACACCAGAGTCGGGAATCTGCGAGGGTCCATGAAAGACTGGCCCCATTCCCTCCCCCTAGAGCCCGAGGTCGCTCAATCCGGGATGTCCCTCTGGACGCTGCCCCAGCGGCCAGCGATACTTCCGTTCCGCCTCTTTGATCGGCAGATCGTTAATACACGCATACCGGTGGTGCATGATGCCGGCGGCGTCATACTCCCAATTTTCATTGCCATAGGCACGGAACCATTGTCCGGAGTCGTCATGGAATTCGTAAGCAAAACGGACGGCGATCCTGGCGTTGCCAAACGCCCAGAGTTCCTTGATCAAGCGGTAGTCGAGTTCGCGATTCCATTTGCGCGTGAGGAACGCGACAATCTCTTCCCGGCCCGTAACGAATTCCGCTCGGTTGCGCCACTTGCTGTCCACGGTATAGGCCAGCGAAACGCGCTGCGGATCACGCGAATTCCAGGCATCTTCGGCTTTGCGCACCTTCAAAATCGCCGTTTCTCGCGTAAACGGGGGTACCAGACTTACTTGGGTTTGAGCACTCATGTCGTTACTCCTTGCGCTGATTTCCAGGCGGGATCAAAACCGCGCGCGGTTCGCCCCGGTTCAAGAATGACCAACAGTTTTCCCCTATGTTCGAGACCGTTCACCTTCGATGAAGCACAACGGAGTTTCGATGTAGACTTTTTACGCGTTCAGACAATCAGTATGGAATACGTCCGCCAAAGCAAGGCCTACTGAGCTTCCCGCAATTCGCAGGCAGGAGCCGATCCCGCCTCCCACCCGCAAGAAAAACAACATCTCCATTGGTCTGCCAAAAATCGAAACAGAGAACACCAAGTCGGGAGTCCCGGCCAAGCCGGTCGGGCTCATTTGTTTCCCGAGAGTCCGAATGGACTCAGCCCGTGAACAGAATTCTGAGTTGGTAAGAAGGGTGGGTCCAGAGTGCCCGGTCCGAATCTCTCCATCAAACGACCAAGACTTCCAAGACAAAACATCGCAGAGGGTCCCCCAGGTTCGCTGTTTGAACCTGGGTCTTGGGGTTGTTTCTCCTCTCTCTCGCGCCTTGTGTCCCGCCAATCCATCTCATCAGCCGCGGACATCTTCTGATTCCACCCCTCCCGTTGGAATCCGCGCCCCCA
>DATEWL010000157.1:0-5149 GCA_035258025.1 Candidatus Acidiferrum sp.
GAGCTCAAATCGCGGGGACGGCGGCTTGGGTGCCAACTCGTTCGCTGATTACTTTCTCCGCGCGCCGCTCACGAATCAGCGCTAGCAGGAAAAGAATGCCGAAAAGGATTACGAAACTAAAGGGAGATTTGGAGGAATGGGAAATTTCTGGCGGAGAGGGGGGGTTTCGAACCCCCGGTAGGAGTTTTGGCCCCTACAACGGTTTAGCAAACCGCCGCATTCAGCCGCTCTGCCACCTCTCCGCGGTTTGTGGATAGAATCTTCTCAGAACCGACAGCAACTTCAGAGAAGCTCACCCGACGAGTCACAGAGTATAGCATCAAAGCAGTTCAGATCGAGGGCAAATACCGCGAAAGCTTCGGCTTGCCGTTAACAAAATGCGCGGTGGTACGTCATAAGGGGGTGGGTCGGTTTGTCGCGAGGATATTGAGGAACTCTTTAGAGGAGTTCTTTCCTTTAGGCTATTTTGAATCTAGAATATAGGGAGATTGGGGCCAACTTGCTGAAGTTGGGTCGAGTTGCCCCGCCGTCAGCCCCAGGTGCCCCCGGTGGGGATGCCAAACCGCGCGGTGCGCAGCAACCTCTTGCGAAACATTTCGACCCACACGGGCGTATGTAATGTAGAGGACGGGCAAGAAATCAGCGGAATCGTGTCCCCGTTCGGGTGGCCTGCCCGGGGACGGTAGAAGTAACCCTTCCGGGGTGGATTGAAGAGGAATCACATGAAGACGTGGAAAAAGGCAGTAATCGGGGTGGTTGTCGCCGGGGTGCTGATCGGGATTGTTGTGTTCAGCGTCAACCAGGCGAACAAAGGTGTGGTGACGGTTCAGACGGCCAAAGTGGCGACTCAGGACGATTTGGTTTCGCTCGTGACAGCCTCGGGAGAGATCAAACCGACCACTTATACGAACGTGACGGCTCAGGGATACGGCAGAATCACAGAGATCTTTGTTAAGGAAGGCGACCATATCAAGAAGGGTGACAAATTGCTTCTGCAGGAGAATGTGCAGGCGAATGCCGACGTGCAAGCGCAGTCAGCGGCGGTCAATACCGCGGAATCCGGTGTGCAGGCGGCTGACGCGAGTTACACAGCAGCGAAGGCAGACCTAGTTTCTCAGCAGGCGAACATGGAAAAGGCCAAGCTGGATTGGGAGCGCGGACAAGGACTCTTCAAGGACGGTTTGATACCGAAGCAGGATTTTGATCAGAGGAAGAGCACCTATGACGGAGCCGTAGCGACGGTGGATTCGGCGAGGGCTCGCGTGCAATCGTTGAAAGCACAGCTCGATCAAACACGGTCGCAAGTAAATCAGAACCAGGCAATGCTGGTACGGACCAAGGACGTATTGTCAAAAACCACGTACACTTCACCCATCAACGGAATCGTGAGCTATTTGCCTGAGCGCGTTGGTGACTACGTGGTAATGGGCATGCAGAATGCGAATGGCAGCTTCATCATGACGCTCTCTGACATGTCCGTAGTTACCGCGGAAGTGAAGGTCGACGAGACGGACATTGTTAACGTGAAGCTCGGACAAGATGCCGACGTGACCATCGACGCCGTGCCCGGAAAAGTGTTCAAGGGTAAAGTGACGGAGATTGGTTCGCAGGCGACGTTGCGCAGCTCCGGTCTGGCTACTACGCAATCCACGACGAGCACGCAAGAAGCCAAGGATTTTAAGGTGGTTGTGAGACTCGACAGCCCCCCAGACAATTTGCGTCCAGGGCTTTCCACGACGGCGAAGATCAAAACCGCGGAGAAAAAGAGCGTGATTGCTATACCGATTCAAGCGCTGGCAGTGCGCACGCGCAAGGATCTTGAGGAAGCGGCCAAAAACGCGAAGGGTCAGGGAAGCTCGGGAGTTACACTGGCAGCGCCCCCGCCAGCTGCCGCTGGCGATCCGAAGAAGGACGAAATACAGGGCGTCTTTGTCGTTAACGGCAAAAAGGCATTCTTCCGGCCAGTGGAAACAGGAATCACTGGCGTTACCGACATCGAAGTCACCAAGGGTTTGCAAGTCGGTGACGAAATAGTTGTCGGCAGCTACAAAGCGCTGCGAACGCTGAAGCCAGAAGCGAGCGTGAAGATAGATAACTCCGCTCCCAAGAAACAACAGGACGATCAACAGAGCTGACAAAGATAGAGTAGCGAGGGAGAAATGCATGCCCGTGGAGACAACAACAGCAACGGATTCGTACCGGGAAGATTTGGTCAGCTCCGGTATCGTGATCAAGACGGAAGCCCTCACAAAAGTGTATGAAATGGGCTCGGAGCAGGTGCACGCTCTCAGCGGTATTGACCTGCAGATTCGCAAGGGCGAGTACGTGGCCATCATGGGGCCTTCCGGTTCGGGAAAATCCACGCTGATGAACCTCATTGGTTGCCTAGATTCTCCAAGCGCCGGAAAATATTGGCTCGCGGGACGCCTAGTGAGCGATTTGGACGACGACGAATTGGCATATATTCGGAATAAAGAGATTGGGTTCGTCTTTCAAACATTCAATTTGCTACCGCGCGCGACGGCGCTACACAACGTGGAACTTCCACTGATCTATAACGGCACGCCGGCCGAGGAACGAATCGAAAAAGCAAAAAAAGCGCTCGAGCGCGTGGATCTGGTAGATCGGATGGGGCACAAACCGAACGAACTCTCGGGCGGCCAGAGGCAGCGCGTGGCGATCGCCAGAGCACTTGTCAATTCTCCGTCGATTGTCCTGGCGGACGAGCCGACTGGCAATCTCGATTCCAAGACCGGCGAAGAGATCATGGCGCTCTTCGAGAATCTCTACCGGCAAGGAAATACGATCATTCTTGTCACGCATGAAAACGATATCGCGCAGCATGCGCACAGGATTATCTTCATCCGTGATGGCAAGATCGCTTCCGACGAAGCCGTAATCAAGAAGTAGCGGACAATTCGGCTCTTTCCTTCCTTTTTCAATCCTTTAGTCTGATCTCGTCTTTGACAAGGTCGGCGCTGGCTGCGCCGTACTGGCCGATGTGCTCCTTCTCTAAAACACGGCCTCTCGGAAAGGTCCCAAATGGCGATGGAAACAGGTCCAAACGAATTCTTCAAGAGAGATGAACTTTTGCAGCTGGCAGCAGGGATTGCGCGTAAATATGTCCAAGGAATTGGGGAACGCCGGGTCGCGCCAACTGAAAAAGACTTGGGCAATTTGACAGAATTGCGTGAACCATTTCCAAACGCGCCGAGCGATCCAATGCGAATTTTGGAGCAGTTGGATGAAATCGGCTCTCCGGCGACAGTTGCAACAACGGGCGGCCGGTACTTTGGCTTCGTCATTGGCGGAACCCTGCCCGCGTCTCTAGCGGCAAATTGGCTGGCGGGAGCGTGGGATCAAAATGCGGCATTGCGCGTGATGTCGCCGGTGGCAGCTGAGCTGGAAGAGGTGGTGCTCCGCTGGGTATGCGAGGCGCTGGGTCTACCGGAGAAATGCGAAGGTGGCCTTGTGACCTGCGCGACGACGGCGAATTTTACGGCGCTAGTGGCAGCACGTCAGGCTCTTCTTGCGCGAGCGGGCTGGAACGTCGCGGATGATGGCATGTTTGGAGCGCCGCCCATCGACGTGGTGGTCGGTGACGAAGTGCATGCTTCGCTGCTTAAGACGCTGAGCCTTGCAGGGTTCGGCCAAAAGCGCTTGGCCTGCGTTGAAGTGGATGCCCAAGGAAGAATGCGCGCCGACAAACTGCCGCGGCTAAGCGAGCGCACGATTTTGTGCATCCAGGCCGGCAACGTGAACAGCGGGGCATTCGATCCGGCTGCGGAAATCTGCGCCCGCGCGCACGAGCAAGGAGCCTGGGTTCATGTGGACGGCGCATTCGGTTTGTGGGCCGGCGTATCGCCGAAATATCGGCACCTGACCGATGGATTCGAGCAGGCGGACTCCTGGGCCACCGATGCGCACAAATGGCCGAATGTTAATTACGATAGCGGCATCGTTCTGGTGAAAGATGGATCCGCGTTGCGCACCGCGATGACGATGACCGCCGCTTACCTCGATGCGGGCGCCCTGCGCGAACCGATGTACCACACGCCGGAGGCATCACGAAGGGCACGGGGCGTCGAATTATGGGCTGCTCTGAAGTCCATGGGGCGTGAAGGCTTTTGCTCCTTAATCGAGCGAACTTGCGCGCACGCAAGAACGTTTGCGGATGGATTTCGCGCCGCAGGATTCGAAGTGCTGAATGACGTTGTCATCAACCAGGTGCTCGTTTCTTTCGGCAACGCTGAAATCACAGGGAAAGTGATTCGTGCGGTTCAGGAAGACGGCACATGTTGGTGTGGCGGAACGGTGTGGCAAGGAAAACGCGCAATGCGAGTCAGCGTCTCTTCCTGGGCGACGACCGAAGCTGATGTGGAAGTAAGCCTGGAAGCTATTTTGCGCCTTGCACGCGAATGCCGCGGCTAAGAGCGCTGTCTCAAAATGAACGCAACTTTCGTCGGCTTCAGCGGCTATGAGCAGGGTGAGTGACGTCTATGTCGGCAAAGGTTCGCGCTGGACAAAGATAAGTGGATGACAAACGATCGTGCCAGGTCAGGGCGTCCTCGTCCCACATTGCCCATAGAAAACCCATGAAAAAAGTGCCTGCGGAAAGCATATACCCAACACTGCGCCAAAGCATTTGGCGTGGCGTGGGAGATTCGCCAGAAAAACTGACGACTTGCAAGCCACGAAGCATCATGCCGGGTGTAGTGCCGCCGAAAACAGTGAAGAGGGCAAAATACTGCAAGTACACGATTACAAAGGTCGTGACGCACACGGCTGCGCTCAATTTGCTGAATGTAAATTGCCCGCCAAGCGAACCGAAGAGTGTGAGGAAGGCGCCATACGCGAAGAGCAAGCAACCGGTGTCTATTAGTCCTGCAATTCGGCGCTCGTCGATTGACGCGACTGGATATAGGCCAGTCTGCTCGGAGCGCGCGTCTCTCTCGGGTGTTTGTTCTAAGGCTTGCTCCGAAGCCGGAGGCAGGGATACGTCAATGACCATTCGTGCGGCTTCACGCGTCGCCGCGTTTCGGCCGATCGCGATCGTGAAAGCGAATTCATCATCGGTCTTTGCCGGAAGCTCAGCGACACTAACGGAAGCATGAACCGGCGGATCTGCCGCAGGTTCTTCGAACGGAAG
>DATEWL010000158.1:0-7102 GCA_035258025.1 Candidatus Acidiferrum sp.
TTCCTGTGGAGGTCACAAGAAAGGTACGGTTCGCCGAGCCATCCAAGGATCCTTGGACCTGGCAATTTGCGGACAGGCAGAGTCTCAGGACGGAGGAGAGGCCCCCCGAGGTGCGAACAATGTAGCGGTTCTGAGCGGCTGACGGGGGCGTTCCGACGGAGAAAAGAGCGACTAGAATCACGAAGATGCAAAGGTTGCGTTTCATAGTGTTTGGTCCCTTTCGGGGTCTCCTGCTTCTGAACCAGCCGTGCATCCGCACAAAGGGATACCCGCTAAGTCTTGCGGAATCTTTCTTTTGCGCAAATAGTACGGATGGTTTCGTGGTGCCAATCAAAAGCTACAAGGGATTTTGGTACTTCCGTACCAAAATGGGACTCCCTTGTAAAATGTAGTCCGGCGGCCGAGTTCATGCCTTGCCTCCGGGCAATTTGCCCAAGGCGTTTCGCAAGGAAATGACAATGGGCTGGTCTGCCTCGCCGGGCACGGAAAGCTCCAAGTCGCCCGAGTTTTCGATCTCACCTGAGAACTCGCCAAATTGGTTTGTTGCGGCCAAGACGGTGTTTCCGCGCCGATTTGAGAGGGTCACTTGAATGTCGCGGCCAATGACGCCGGGATGGCTAAGATCAAGCAACTGGCCAGTGATGACGAGGCGATTGCTGCCCGGCTTGGGCTCGATCTGAATGTCGATCTGGTATGGATCTGCCCTATAAAGCATTTGTCTTGTTCCTATTACGACTGAACGGGATCCGGCGACGGCTGGCTGCAGGAAGCTGTCGAAGAGAACCTCGATCAGGCTTTGAGATTCCTCTTGTGGCTGGGCCATGCCAGTTGTTGCGAAAGTAGCCTTGGCTAACCGAACAGTCTCTGCTGAAGGTTGGTAACTGGCCTCCATGCCTGCTGTTTTGCTGACCCTTTGCCACAGCGAGACTGTCTCCTTACAGCGTTTGCAGCCAGTTGCGAGGTGCTTCTGCATCGCTTCCTGCTGGCTACTTGAGATAACGTGATTCACGAAATCGACCCACTCCTCTGTCGTAAAGTGTTTCATTTCTCTTCCCCCCTAATCTCCCTCTCTGGCCCTCCGCTCCCCAGCGGCGGCAAGGAATCAACCTCTCCCATTGCATAAGGGAGGGCAGGAGGGCAAAAAATATAGCTCGGCAGAATTTAGTTAAGTTATTTGTTTACTGTGAGTTGGCCGACGAGGACAAAGGGAGCCCAGAAGTAGGGATGGGGGTTCTTCTGGCGGAGCAGCTTCATGGCGGATTGCAGTGAGACGGCCATGTTGCCGGACTCCATGTAGCCCTTGTAGAAAGACTGCATGAGCTCCGCAGTGCTTAAGTCGTGGACGTCCCAGAGAGACAAAAGCAGGGAGGCTGCGCCGGCGCAGAAAAGCCCGCGCTGGAGGCCGAGCAACTCGTCACCGTCAGCGACAAAGTTCATACCGGTGGCACAGCCGCTGAGGGTCACATGGCGGGCGGAGAGACGCATTTGATAGAGGTCGTACAGATTAAGGTAGCCATCGCCGAGGCGGATACCGGAGAACATGGGGTTGTCCTGGCGGTAGGTGCCGTGCGTGGCGATATGCAGCAGAGCGCTTTGGGACCCTTTTTTTCTGAGGGCGTCCGCGGTGACTTGCGCATCGAGAAAAAGTTCCGCGTGAGGTAGGATCGCCGCTACGGATTGGACTTCGGCCAAGATGTGGGGGGCGCGCTCGTCTGGGACACCCATAACCAGGGAGGCGGACATGTCGCTGGGAGGCTTGTCTTGGCAGAGGGCGAAGACCGTGGCGCTAGGGGCGTAGGAAATGGTGTGGGTGTCGCAGAGGTAGGCGTCGCCATTCTTGAGGGCATGAAAGGGAAGAAAGTGAAGTGGGCCGTGGGGTACGAAGATCAAGTGTTTCGTTTGGAGATGAGCGCGCAACGGTGCGATTAACTCGGAGTAGAGGGATTCCAGATGACTCTGGGTAGCTCGAAGTAAAGGTTGTTCGAAGCGCTGCGTGTAGGTTGAGCCCATGCGGAATTTGGAAAGTTGGAAGCGGAGGAGATGCAAGAAATGAAGGACACGGGAGGAAACCGTGATGGGAGCGATTTCTATGGAATTGCGAGTGACCACGGCGGCGACTAGGCGGTCTCCCGTCGAATAGTATTCGATGAGCGCTGTATCGGCGGGGATAGCGGCTTGTAATTTTTCGAGGGAAAAGTCCGCCGGAGCTTCGAGAGTGGCGTTTTCGCGTTCGTGGGCGGGCAGTTCCCGCAAGGTGCGCAGGAGTTCGTTTTCGTGGGAGACAGCTTTTTCCTGGAGTTGCTGGAGTCGTTTGGCAGACGTGTCTTCGGGACGAAGCTGCTCGAGTTCGATGCGGTGGTAATACCAATTCAGTTCTTCGCGTAGGTCGCGAATTCTGCGCACGAGTTCGCTTTGGCCTGAGTCTCCCAGTGGCAGGCTCTGGCCGCTCTGAAAAATCATTTCGGTCATGCTGCGGGATTTGGCGGCTTCAATGCAGGAGAAGGCTTCGGCGGCAGAAGCGTCGCCCCCATCGCCGCTGAGATGCAAATCGACGAGCGCTTCGTAGACTTGCAGGCGGTTTTTTACGAAAGAGATTTTTAGTTCTTCGGCGTGCAAGCGACTGCGCAGTGCTTCCAACGATTTGCGAGCTTCTTGATAGGCCGCATAAGCGGCCGGACGATCGCCGCGCGTCTGGGCAAGTTGGCCGCGGAGGAAGTGCGTCTGATAGGCGAGGACCGGCGCCTGAAGACCGGAAATCTTGGCTATGGCGGCGTCCGTTTCCGTTTGCGCGGCAGGGAGTTCTCCAACCTGCAAGGCAATGCGTGCGAGGAGAAGATGGGCCAGAGCGGCTTTGCCGGGAAGGGCGGTTTGATCGAAGAAATTGGCAGCGCCAGCGCAGAGGCGGCGGGCTTCAAAATAGCGGCCCTCGTGGAAGAGAAGGAGGCCTTGATAGAGGTCGAGGAGCCAGGGCCAGACGAGATTTTTTTCGGTGGCGAACATAGCGCGAGCTTTTGTGAAGCGTTCGAGGGCGTGGACGGTTTTTCCCTGCTGGCCGTAGGCGATGGCTTCGTTGGCGAGTGTTTTGGCGGCTTCGTAGCCCATGCCGAGCTTTTCAAAACGCAGGAAACCCTCGTGGGCCATTTCGCGGGCTTCTTCGCTGAGATTCAGCTCGAGGTAAATCTCGGAAAGATCCAGATCGCAGAGAGCGCGATGATACGCGTCACCCGAGCTATCGCAGGTGCGGCGCGTGGCGAATAACATTTCGATGGCGCGGCTGTATTCACCGCGGAAATAGTAGAGGTAGGCGATGTTGTAGTCGGCTTGGGCGACGAGCAGAGGCATGTTGTGCTGTTGGCAGAGCCCGCGTGCGCGTTGGTAGCAATCGAGAGAACGGGAGAAATCGTTCAAGCTGATAAGGCACATGGCCATATTGCTCAAGACCATGGCCACGTGTTCCCAATCCTGATGATGGTGAAAAGTGTCGCAGGCGCGCTCGTAGTGGTGCATGGCTTCTTTGAAGCGATCCTGGCGATGGAAAATATTTCCGACGTTATTTTCGAGAGTGGCGATGCGGCGGGTTTCGCCGAGGCGCTGGAAGATTTCGCGGGCGCGGCCGGCAGCTTTGAAGGCTTTATCGTATTCCCCAAGCAAAATGAGCGGCTGGATGGAACTGCTGAGAGTGCGCGCGGCTTCTTTCCAAATGCCAAGAGTCTCGTACATTTGGATAGCTTGTTCATGATGCTCGACAGCGGCGCGATTGTCTCCGCAGGCGTAGAGAGCGTTGGCTTTGGCGCGCGTGCCGAGAGCGATGTCTTCTTTGCGGCGCAGTTTGCGGCCGATCTGGACAGCGGCTTCGGCCAGGTTCAGGGCTTCTTTTGTGTCTACACGGATCTTTTCGAGGACTAGGTCGGCGAGTTGCTTTACGACCTCGCTGCGAACCAGGGCTCGATGGCGGGCGAGAAACTTCCGGCGCGTCGGCTCATCCTCGATCAGCGCTAGCTGGGAATGGAGTTGCTCCGGCGCTGCTTTATTGACCATCGTGGGCATCAGTCAAATCCCAAATCGCCGAGATGCTTGCGCAGACGATCCATGCATTTTTGGCGAGTAAAGCCGATGGACCCGACGGCCAGGCCGAGTTCACTGGCGACTTCGCTGTAGGGGCGCGCGGGAGATTCAAAAAAGAGAAGTTCCACCAGGCGGCGGCATTGGGGCGAGAGGGCAGCCATGGCGTCGCGCAGCATCTGTTCTTCCTGGGTCTGTTGCACTAGAGATTCTGCAATGGCGGGCGTCTCGGGTTCAGGAAGGTCCGCGTCTCCGTCGCGGCTGACGACACGCAGCTGTTGCTGTTTCCAGCGGTAGCACTGATGGTGAGCGACCTGCATGAGCCATTTGGGAAGAGCGCGCGGTTCGCGCAGTTCGGACAGGTGTTTGAGTAGCTCGACGCAAGTCGCCTGAAAAACGTCGGCGGCTTCGTGGGGAGGCAATCTGTATTTCACCGGGATCGAATATATGAGCGCTTTGTACTTTTCGAGGAGAAGAGACCAAGCTTCTTCGTTGCCGGAGAGGCATTCCTTCACGAGGCGTTCGTCGCTCCAGACACGCGGAGTTTTCTTCATTACCTTCGTTTTGGTGATTACCGGGGTCATCGGCTGGCGTTCTCCGCGCTGTTGCGGAAATAGAGCTGCTCGACGTTCCAGAGGGCGTACGGTTCTAGAACGGATGGATGAAAATTGGCGATGGAGTTTTTTGCGCCGACTAGAATGTCTGGGCTTGCCAGGAAAATCATGGGTTGATTCTCGGCGAGGATTTCCTGGACGCGATCGTAAAGCTTTTTACGCTGATCGTAGCCAGGGGTGGCGAGCTGCTGCTCCATGAGGCGGTCGATCTCCGCTTCCCAGGCTGTGGCCGGATGGAGTTGCGAGGGGTTCCAGAGATGGGTGCCGCCGCTCGATAGCCAGACGTTGATATCGGAATTGGGATCGGCATCGAAACTCGCGAGTCCTAAGATGCAAGCATCATATTCCTTGGTTTGCGTGACGCGATCGATTAAGGAGCGGAATTCGAGGGGAACGACCTGCACGTGCATGCCTAGCTGCTTTAGATCGTCCTGGATAAGCGTGGCCATTTTTGTTCGGTCGGCGTTCGAAGAGCTCGTGAGCACGGAAAACTCGACGGGCTTGCGATCCGAGTCCATGAGTGTGGATTCGCCATTTGCCCCCGCGGACCAAGAAAAACCGGCCTGTTTCAGAAGGGTGCGGGCGCGTTCTACGGAGAGGGGTGGATGTGGAATGGAGGCGTCCAACCAACGATGGTTGCCTGGTGTGACGGGTCCCCAAAGCGCGGAGCCGCGTCCTTGATAGACGAGACGAACGATGGCGTCGCGATCAATGGCAGCGGATATGGCTTGGCGAAATCTTACGTCGCGAAACCATTTTTGTTTTCGTGTGAGATCGGCGGAAGACTTTTCGCCGGTGTCGTTCAAGTTGAAGAAGAGGAAGTTGTATTCGAGGCCGGGCCCGGCATCGGTCATGGTGTAGCCGCGTTGTTGGCGCCCGAGGACGGAGAAATTTTCCGCGCCGAGGCGGGTGATGATGTCTGTTTCGCCCGATTGAAAGCGTAGGACTTGGGCGTCGGCGCTTGGGACGAAAAGAAAAACGAGTTCGTCGAGATAAGGGAGACGATTTCCTTTTGCGTCCGTTTTCCAGTAATAGGGATTGCGCTCCAGAACCAGTTTTTGGCCGGCGACATATTCTTTCAGGCGAAACGGACCGAGTCCCGCCCATTCGTTTGGCGGTGTGGAGGGCGTCCAGAGTTGCCCGAGCTTTCCTTCTTGATAGGGTTTTTCGAGAAGATGGCGAGGCAAGATGGCGAGGCCATCGAAAAGTCTTTCTTCGACGCCGTAGGGCTTTGCGAATTGGCAAACGAGCGTTTGCGCGTCTACCTTGCGAACGGTGATGGGCTTTCCGCCGACGATCAAGAGGTCGCGCTGAGGCGCGTGAATATTTTCGTCAAGGTAGACATGAAAAGTGAAGAGGACGTCGTCCGCATCGAGAGGATGGCCGTCCGAGAAACGCAAGCCTTGACGCAGAGTGAGTGTGTATTGAAGGCCGTCGGCGGATATTTTCCAGGATTTGGCGAGCGCGGGCTCCGTGAGTTGTGTTGCGCGATTGATGTGAACGAGGTCAGCCTGCATCGCGCCGATGACTTCGCGAGAGGGAGCATCTGCTGCGGTTAATGGATTCAGAGTCTTTGGTTCTGCACGGAGCGAAATGACGAGACGCCCGCCTGAGCGGCCGATTTCTCCGGGGAGAGAGAGTAATTCTTCCTTCGCATTCGTTTGTTGAGGTGGCGGCGCCCCTTTGGCGGGCAGCGCAATGAGCGCGGTGCAAGCCAGCAAGAGGCTCAAGGAGGAGCGGCAGCGCCAGGAAGAGAGGCGTTCTTTTTTCACGATGGGCTCCAGCTGCTTTTCTCTTCTATCTTGTACGGGCCAGTGCGCTGCTGCAACGCACTAGCGAGGCCGAGGTATCCGAGAAAGAACGGGACTATTGCTAGAGCGGGCAAGTACATCCACCAGTAGGAGACCAGGACGTTGTATTGCTGGAGCGCTGCCAAGAGGTTGCCCCAACTAGACATTGGTTCAGGGACGCCGAGGCCAAGAAAAGACAGCGTCATTTCGGCGAGGACGAATTGAGGTACGAGAATCGCTGCTTGCGTGAGCAAGACGCTCGCGGTTTCTGGCAGGATGTGGCGTCGCAGCAGGTAGACGTCGGATGCGCCGAATCCTCGCGCTGCACGGACGAAGTCGCGTTCTTTGACGCTGAGTACAACTCCGCGGACCAAGCGGGCGGGCCGCGCCCAGCCGACCATGCCGATGACAATTACGACGAGAAGGAATGCTTCGAGAGGGCTTACCGCGAGAGGCAAGAACGCGCGGAGCGCAAACAGAAGATAGAGCCAGGGTAGCGCGAGGAAAAGCTCGGCGATGCGCATCAAGAGATCGTCTCGCCAGCCTCCGAAGTAGCCAGCGGCCATGCCGATGAGCGCGCCGAGAAACAGAGTGACGCCAGCGCCAAGCAAGCCGGCGAGGAGGGAGACTTGGCCG
>DATEWL010000159.1:0-8078 GCA_035258025.1 Candidatus Acidiferrum sp.
CGGCCGGGCCTTTATGCTCATCACGGAAAACGTTTTTCCCAGCGGCCACCCCTATTCCCACACGGTGATTGGCAGCCATGAAGACCTGACAGCCGCGAGCGTTGACGATGTGAAGGAATTTTTCCGAACGTATTACACTCCGAACAATCTATCGTTAGCGATTACTGGTGACTTTGACGTGGCCGAGGCAAAGCGTCTGATTGAGAAATACTACGGTCCGATTCCTCCCGGGCCGGCGCTGGATCGCCCCAAGCACTGGGTGGAGCAGCTAGACGCGGAAAAGATCATCGATGTAAATGATCATGTGCCACAGGAGCGCACCTACTTTGCCTGGCCCGCACCAGCTTTTTTTGACCCGGCGGATGCGGATTTGGATCTCGTCTCGCTGATCCTGACCGATGGACTGTCATCGCGCTTGAACAAGTCCTTGGTTTACGACAAGCAGATTTGTTCGGATGTCGTATCGTTCGAGAACTCCTCCGAAATAGCCGGAAATTTTATCGTGTGGGTGACGGCCCGGCCGGGAGCGGCGCTCTCGCAGGCGGAACAAATTACAACGGAAGAAATCGCGCGGCTGGCCAAAGAGGGCCCTACGGCCGCCGAGCTGAACCGCGCGAAGACCAAGTGGGAATTTAGCTATGTGACAGGCCTCGAGCGTATCGGCGGTTTTGGCGGCAAGGCTGACCAGCTCAATACATACAATACATATCTCGGCGACCCAGATAAATTCGCCGCGGACGTGCAGCGGCACCGGGCCGCGACAGCCGAAGGCGTGCGGCTGGCGACGGCGAAGTGGCTGGATACACGAAACCGGGTAATGGTGAGGTTCCATCCGGAGAATTCGGCGGCCAGCGCGCAAGCCTCGGTGGACCGCGCAAAGCAGCCGGAACTCGGGGCCGACCGGCCATTCCTGGCGCCGGAAGTGAAGTCAGCGAAGCTGGACAACGGAATGGAAATTCTGATTGTCGAGAGAAAAGACCTGCCAAAGGTTTCCGTAAGACTGGTCGCACGCGCGGGCAGCGTCGCGGACCCGGCGGGGAAGGAAGGATTGGCAAGCCTCGAAGTAGAAGTGATGAAGCGGGGAACAACGACGAAAAAGGCCCTGGAAATTGACGACACGTTGGGCGATCTGGGGACCGCGCTCAGCGGTGGCGTTGGCCGGGAGTCCGCAACGCTGAATTTTGAGGTGCTCAAGAGGAATCTTGGACCAGCGGTGGCGGTTCTTGCAGATGTGGCGCGGAACCCAAGTTTTCCGGCGGAGGAAATAGAGCGAGAGAGAAAGTTGCGGCTTAGCGGCCTGGCGCAGGAAGAGAGCCAGCCAAACGCAATTTCAAGGCGAGTAGGGCCGATGCTGACGTACGGGCCGAATCATCCCTATGGCCGTCCACAGGATGGATTCCCGTCCACGGTCGAGAAGATCACAGCTGAGGACCTTACTAAATTTCATGAAAGTTATTGGAAGCCTGGAGGATCCGCGTTGATTCTCGTCGGGGACGTCACCGTTGCCGAAGCGGCGGAACTCGCCAAGCAGAACTTTGGTTCTTGGCGCGGGAACGCCCCGCCCGCAGTGACGGTTCCACCGCCGCAGGCGGTTGGACCTGGCAAAGTGTTTTTGGTGGACCGTCCGAATGCGGCGCAAACCGTGGTGGCGGTGCTTCTGCCAGGGCCGTCACGCAATGCGACGGACTATTACGCCTTGAGCTTGGCGAACACTGTGTGGGGCGGCGCGGCGGGGGCGCGTTTGGGGACGAACATACGAGAGGAGAAAGGATACTCGTATGGCGTTTTTGCTTTTCCCGCGCCCAACTCGAAATACGGAATCTGGAGAGCTTTCGGCGGAGTACAAACCAACAAGACCAAGGAAGCCCTGGTGGAGTTCGAGAAAGAGCTGAAATTCATTGCCGGAGAAAAGCCGGTGTCTGAAAAAGAACTGACCGATGCAAAGCACGCGCGCATACGCGGCTACGCGCAGCAGTTCGAAGCCATGGACCGGGTGGCGGGACAGATCGAAGAACTCTGGGCCTATGGCCTTGCGATGAACGAATTGCAGCGTGAGCCGGATGAATTGCAAAAGGCGACGCTTGCAGCAGTCAATGCGGCCGCGCAGAAGTACGCGCAGCCGAGCGGGGCGATTCTCTTGCTCGTTGGCGATCTTTCGAAGATTGAAGCCGGGGTGAGGGAACTCCAGCTCGGTGAGGTGGTCATTCTGGACGTGGAAGGAAGACCCGCGGTGAAGAAGTGATGCGGGTGAAATAGAAATCTCAGGATTGAAAACACCAAGATCTCGCCCTCCCCGACCGGGTCGGGGTAAACGCCGAGCGAGGGTGGGGTACTCGCCGCATTGCTATGTTTCGCGAAGATGGACGCGGCGCGCGCCGAAGGCAATAAGTTTGGTGGGCAGATCCCGCAAATAGGGGATGCGAACAAGCAACCGCATCTGCCAGGGCACCTTTGGGGCAAGTTGCGAACTAAGCGCGCCGGCCACCAGCCGCCGCTGCATGATTGATTGCATTCCTTGAATGACACGCGTCGGCCACTCGCGCTGGCGTTGCACTTCCGCAAGTTCCGCTTCCGAGACTTTTCCGGATTTCAGCGGATTTGCCAGGAGGTTAGCGGCCACTACCGCGTCCTGGATGGCGTAGTTGATGCCTACGCCACCGATGGGGGACATCACATGGGCGGCATCGCCGATCAGGAGAAGGCCCGGCTTGTGCCAGATGGGGCAGCGGCTGGACTCGACGGAGAGCAGCGTTAGCTGCTGCCAGTCGGTGAGAGTGTCCGCGTTTTTCGTGAAGCGCGCGTCGATCTCGACGATACTGCGGCGTATGGATTCGACACCCTGCTTGCGAAGTTCCTGGTACGTGCCTTTGGGGAAGACCAGGCCAGCCTGCCAATAGTCATAGCGATCGAGAACGATAAACAGGCGCCCGCCGCCGATGCCGCCGAGGGCGCCTGTGGCGACGACAGGGTCAGTCGGGAGTTTGGGCAAGCGGAACCAGACAATATCCATGGGAGGAGAAGTCTTTATCGGTTCGATGCCGGCGAGACGACACAGCAGAGAGAAGCGGCCGTCGGCAGCCACGGTCAACGGGGCGCGAATTTCGTGGATTCCATCCAGGCCGAGATAGCGCACGCCGCGGACAATGCCATCTTCTTCGATGAGCCGCTGGACCTGGGCATGCATGAGGAGGCGGAATTGCGGATACTTCGCGGCTTCAGCGGTGATGAATTCCAGAAAGCGGGATTGCGGGATCATCAGGATGTAGGGGAAGCGAGTTTTCAGGCGCGAGAGGTCGAACGGGCGGAAAGGGCCGTCGGCAAATTGAATAGTAGGGCCAGAAATCTTGCCGTGAGGGATCTTGTGAAGAGCGTCTGCCAAGCCGATTTGATCGAGAATCTCCATCGTCGAGGGATGAACGGTGTCGCCACGAAATTCGCGATCGAAATCCTTGTGCATTTCGAGAAGTGTGACGGGGACGCCGCGACGCGCGAGCAGAATCGAGAGCATAGCGCCTGCCGGCCCGCCGCCGACAACGCAGCAGGATGTTTGCGTAACGGTGACGACGGGATCCGAAGAAGTTTCGGGATGTGCGACGGAGGAGAGGCTCATGTGTTTAGTCCCCCGGACCTGAATATCGCTGGCCGCAATGAAGCGGCAAGATGATGCTTGGGCAAAGTTTAACTCAAATAAGGGACGACGGAAAAGCGGGGGGAGAGGAGGAACTGCACGCACAACGTTCTAGACAGTTGAACCTTTTCGTTAGTCATTACGTATCGAAGGACAGGTGGCAGTGTGTCCCGGTTGTGGCTGCTGGCAGACTGCGCGCCGAGGGAGGCGAATCATGGATGCATTTTTCCTCGACCTTAAATATGCGTGGCGTTCTTTGTGGCGCTCGAAGGGATTTGCAGTAACGGTGCTGCTTACTTTCGCCGTGTGCATCGCGGCGAATACGGCGCTTTTTGCCATTGTGAATTCCGTCGTTTTGCGGCCGTTGCCGGTGCCGGAGGCTAATTCGATTCTGTTGATGGCGAACGAATACCCGAGGGCCGGGGTCACTGGAATCAACAGCAGCAGTTCGGGAGATTACTTCGACCGTTTGCGCGAGATGACGGCATTTGAAAGCCAGGCGATGTTCCGGCAGAGGGACCAAACGGTGGAGCTAAATGGATTGCCGCAGCGGATGCGCGGGATGGTGGTTACGCCATCGTGGTTCACGCTATTGCGAGTATCGCCCGCGTTGGGGAGGCCCTTCCTTGAAGAAGAAGGGGAGGTCGGGCGCGAGCGGGAAGTGATTCTAAGCCACGGGCTTTGGGAGCAGCTGTATGCAGGGGACAAATCGGCGATCGGGCGCGAGCTGAGGATCAGCGGGCAGCCATTTACGATTGTTGGTGTGATGCCGGCGGGATTTGATTTTATCGATCCGGAAGTACGGTTGTGGATGCCGATCGCGTTCACGGCCGAAGAGAAGACACAGCACCACAGCAACAATTGGACCCATATCGGAAGGTTGAAGCCGGGGGCGACGCTAGAGCAGGCTCAGGCGCAGGTCAACGCATTGAACAATGAGAATCTCGATCGGTTTCCGCAGTTCAAAGAAATTTTGATCAACGCGGGATTCCACACGGAAGTGAAACCGCTGCAGGAAACGGTGACGGGCGGCGTGAAGCGGACGCTTTATCTGTTGTGGGGCGGGGCGTTTTTGGTGCTTTTGATTGGCGGGCTGAATATCGCAAACCTCGCGCTAACGCGGCTCTCGCTGCGCCGGAAGGAGATGGCAACGAGGATCGCTTTGGGCGCGGGGAGAATGCAGCTGATGCGGCAGCTGATCCTGGAGAACGTTGGACTGGCGCTGATTGGAGGTGTGAGCGGGATCGCACTTGGCGCGGGTTTGCTGAAGATGCTGGGCGCCGCTGGGCTCGAACACTTGCCGCGGGCTCAGGAAGTTCATTTGGACGCCACCGTGGTTCTGGTTTCCCTGGCGCTGTCGATCGCCGCGGGATTGTTTGTGGGACTGTTTCCGCTTGTGAGTGCTTCAAAGATCGGCATCAGCGACGCGCTGCATGATGATAGCCGCACGGGGACGACCGGAAAGAAAACGCGAAGCGTGCGTCAACTCCTGGTGGCGGCGCAGATTGGATTTGCGTTTGCGCTCCTAATGGGAGCGGCACTGTTTCTGACGAGCTTTCGGCGGCTGTTACAGGTTGACCCAGGATTTAAGGCGGAAGGGGTCGTGACGGCATCGGTGAGCTTGCCGCGCTCAAAATATGTCAAACGTGAAGATTGGGGCGGATTTCTGAACCGCGCTCTGCCCGCAGTCCGGACAATCCCCGGAGTTACCCAAGCGGGGGTGACGGACGTAATTCCGCTTAGCGGCAATCACAATGACGAAGTCATTCTGGCTGAGGGTTATCCGATGAAGCCGGGCGAATCGATTATTTCGCCGCTGCTGATGGATGTGTCGCCCGGGTACTTCGAGGCGATGGGCATCCCGATGTTAAAAGGGCGACGCTTCGACGAGCGCGACAACGAAAATGCGCCGCGGGTTGTGATCGTCGACGAGCGGCTGGCGCAACATTTCTGGCCCAACAGCGATCCAGTGGGCCGGCGGATGTACTTTCCCGACGATCCTAAAAATCTCCTGAAGGTCGACGAACATACGGTGTGGCTGACGGTGGTGGGCGTGGCGCGGACGCTGCGCTACGAACATTTGGAGGACAAAGGCGCTAACGTTGGCGCGTTCTATTGCCCCATTGCCCAGGATGCGGACAGCAATTTCACGTTCGCGCTGAAAACGGTTGGCGATACCGATTCGGCCGTGCGAGCGCTCCGCGCAGAGATTGCGCGATTGGATCCGGACCTGGCGGTGTTCGATGTGCATTCGATGTCGGAACGCATCGACCTGTCGCTCGCTTCGCGAAGGACTTCGATGCTGCTGGCGAATGCGTTCGGCGGAGTCGCGCTTTTCTTAGCGACGCTCGGGATATATGGCGTGCTGGCCTATCTGGTGGCGCAACGGACGCGGGAAATTGGGATTCGTGTAGCGTTGGGCAGCAGCCGGGCGGCGATTCTCGGCCTGGTTTTGCGGGAAGGGTTTGAGCTTGTTTTGATAGGCTTGATTTTGGGAGTGGTGGGCGCTGCCTCATTGCAAAAGCTTGTGGCTACCGAAATCTATGGTGTACGGCCGCTCGATCCGGTTCTATTGGCGAGCGTTATGGCTTTGCTGACGATCGTGGCGCTGGCGGCGTGCGCGGTGCCGGCGCGGCGCGCGCTACACGTCGACCCGATTATTGCGCTAAGAAGCGAATAGCTCAGCAACGCAATGAACGCACGCCTAGTCACTTTCGGGGTGCGCCACGATCGGACTCAAGAGTATTTTGAGAGTGGGCAGAAAAAAAACGCGCAGCATGCTGCGTCCCTGCATGAGAGAAAACTCGAAAGCCTACTTGTGGCGTCAGAGATGCAGGCTAGAAGCTTGCCCAACGCTTGATCTTTTCGATTTTGTCCTCTCGCAGGCCAACCAAGTGTGCTTCGATCAGCCACCCCTCGCGAAGCAGGTACCCAAACACCGAGAGCAGAACGGAGTATCTGTAGTCGAACGTCTCATCCACTATTCTTCGCTGTTCGGAAAGATAATCGTTGATTTTCCACAGGTCGGACGGAGCTGACGCACTCGCGGCCATCTTCTTGATACGCGCCGCGATATCAGCACATTTGCGGTGATAGGCCTGATCAAAGGCTTTGCGAGCCACTTTCTTCTCGGCTCCGGACCATACGGATTCTTCAGTGAACCACCTTGCAGAGGGCATGGAGGTCTGGCTCTCCCGTTCAATGAGGGGCGGCGGCAAGCTTATAAAGATTTGACTTGGGACACCAAGCTGTTTCAGCCGGCGGCGGCTTGGGTTTTGGCTGGGTCGATTTCGATGCGGCCTTTAAATTGGGCGCCGTCCTCGATGCTGATGCGCGCGGTGGAGATGTCGCCGATGACCGAACCGTCGGTCCTGATGTCCACGCGCTCGGTGGCGAAGACATTGCCGACTACCTTGCCGTAGACGATGACGGCGCCAGCATGAACTTCGGAATTGAGGACGGCGGTGGCGCCGACGATGAGTTGATGGCCGTTGAGCGAGATGGGGCCGTCCACCTTGCCGTCAATGTGCAAGTCTTCGGCGCCGTCGATGTGACCGGTGATACGCAGGCTGGAGCCGAGAAGAGCTGAACCTATGGTGGTGGAGATGCTCGGGCGCGGGCCGGAAGGAGCGCCGAAAGAGACGGCGGATGCCGGGGGTGTCGAGGCCGGCAGCGGTGGCGCCACGGGGGCCTCGGTTTGCGTTTGCTGCTTGTTCCACATAGTTCCTCCCTTAGACAGTTGCGAAGAGCAGACATGGCCCCGACTGGGAGGGAGCGATGTGTCAATACTCTGATGGGCGGAGGGAAGCAAAGCAATGGAAATGTGTGGGAGCTTGCGGTGCCAAGAACCTGCCCGCGGGGACAGGCCAAGTTGCCTGAGGATATTGCAAGGTCGAATCGGGGCAAGAGCTGGAACAGAGAGGGGCACGGCGTGCCATGCCCCTACGATCACGATTGAAGACATAGACAAAAAAGGGCGGGGCAAGCCCCGCCCCACAATGGCTAGAGAGCGTTAGTAGATGTCGTATTGCTCCCAGTGGAGCGTGGCGTCGGATTGGATGATGATGTGTTTGTGAGCGGTTTGCTCGAGCTCGTCCATTAGCATGGACTCGCGCGTTTTCAGGGCTTTGGCGATTTCGGGATGAACGCGAAGGGTGAGATTCGGACCTTCGTGATCGGCGGTGGCCATCTTACGGGCTTCGGCTTGGATTTCGTAGCAGAGCGTGGGAATGGATTTGACCATGCCGGAGCCGGTGCAATAGGGGCAAGGCTGGCAGAGCACGCGTTCGAGCGCTTGCTTAGTGCGCTTGCGCGTGATGCAGACCAAGCCGAATTCGTTGAAGGAAAGCGCCTTTGAAGGAGCTTTGTCCTGCTCGAGCGCCTGCTGTAGCGCCATGAGAACCTTCTCGCGGTTGCGGCGCTCCTCCATGTCGATGAAATCGACGACGAT
>DATEWL010000160.1:0-2597 GCA_035258025.1 Candidatus Acidiferrum sp.
ACTGAGGCGATGTAACAAAACGTTACAGGTCGCGACCTTGGAAACGCGAATGGTCTCTAGGCGGGAACGAGCCATCCGCCGCCGAAGAGTAGGCCGGGACCGAGGGATGCCGCGAAAATAGGACCCCACTGGCCGGCCTGATGGCTCCGCGCCGATTGCAGAATCGCATCGAGTGCCACCCCACACGTCGAGGAGCCGAGATTCCCGAAAGACCGGGCGACAACGGGAAATTTGTCCTGTGGCAGACCGCACTGCTTGGCGAGCAGAGTAACGAGACGCGGATTAGGCTGATGGGTTGCCAAGCCTTGAAGAGATGAGCGAGCGATGCCACTGCGGAGTTCGATCTCGCGGACCACTTTTTCTAGCCTGGTGATGGCTGCGCGGGAGAGAGCTTCACCATCAAAGTGCACATCGAGGCTGCCGTTGGGGGCATCCGCTACGCGAATCGCTCCCGCATACTGCCCTGCACAGCCAAAGAAAAATTCGCCGAGGCCGTAGGCTCGTTGGGGCGCGGCGCCGTTTCTCGCACGTAAGAGAAACGCGCTGGCGCCATCGCCAAACAAGCCGCCAAATTCTCCTGCCACCAGGCCTGGTTTGAAGGTGCGGCTATGAACGTCAGAGGTGATGACCGCGATGGTACGGGATTGTCCCGAGGCGATGAGTCCCTGGGCGACAGCGAGGCCGTTCACGAGGCCGAGACACGCGCCACCGACATCTAGCGCGCCGCAGTTTTCGCGAGCGAGTAGTTGGGAGTGAAGCTGCGCCGCGAGGGAAGGATAGCCGCGGTGTGTTTCGCTGGTGGCGATGATCCAATCGAGTTCTTGAACGCCGCAAGCCGCAGTGTGAAGTGCTTGCTGCGCGGCGCGCGCGCCAAGTGTAAGTTCATTTTCGTCTTCGGCGGCATACGCCAGCGATTCGATTCCGGCCCGAGAGCGAAGTTTTCCAGGCGGCATGCCAAAGGCCCGGTCGACCTCTTCGGAAGGAATTTTGCGCGACCCAACCACCGCGCACGAACTTGAAATAAGAACCGATGTTCGTGTTGCTGGTTGAGTCGCGTAGGAAAAATCACGTTCGGGAGAGGGGCGTTCAGTCTGAGCGTCTTTGAATACCTGAAAAATGCTCTCGAAAGATGGAGTGCGTTCGGTAAGCAGAGCGCCCAATTCGCTTAGACCGCTTGCGGACTCCAGGGCACGAAGAAAACTCACCCAGCCCATGGAGTCAAGCACGCCTGTTTCGATCAGATCTTGGGCGGGATCGGGGACGACTTTTTGCGGTCCGGCTTCGCGACGGAAACATTCATCGACAAGGCGTTTCCAATGATTTTCGTCCTTGATCGAAGCCATCAGAACTCCTCGAGCCACTCACGTTTTGGAAGCGGGATCAGGGTGTCCAGCATGAGCCAACAAAGATCATGATACGGCCGCGTGAGACCGAGGCGGATGAAATGATGCGGGCAAGACAAAACTTTGTAGTGGAATTGTGAGTTTAAGAACCGCTCGAGACGAGGCACGCGATTCGCACCTCGTCCCTCTGCCAACGCGGCTTCGATGAAATCGCGCCAATCTCGATCGACGACCGGAAGATCGCGCAAAACCTCGCCCGAAGAAAGAGCCACCGTGGCGCGAACTTCGTTTGCACAGAGCTCGAGGCGGAGATTTCTTGTTTGTGTTCCGCAAACGGAGCGGGTCGCTTCGTGAGGCATTGCGAACAATCCACTGCCACTCTTGTTTTCATGGAGAATACAGCCGAATAGTTCCGGCAGAGTGCCTGCGGTTTCTGCTTTGCGCAGGTAAGCGACGACCTCCGGTTCGGAAACAGTTGACTCTTTCTGGAAGCCGCGCCTCGAGACGCGATCTTCTACGTGTGGTTTGGCACCGGAAAAAGGAGCAAGGTCGCACTGCAGCACATCGCCGCGTTCATAAGGGAAATTCATCCAGCTGTTGGCAGTCGCGGTTACGGGACGAACAGAGCGAATTTTGTCCTTCTCGCGCTGTAGTCCGATGACGCAGAAGGCCGGCCCCATGCGGGTAATCTCCGTGATGAGCAATTTGGTCATGGCACGGATTTAGGTTTAACGCGGCGCGTTTTAGAAGATTTC
The DNA here is from genome assembly GCA_035258025.1 of Candidatus Acidiferrum sp. Lineage (GTDB taxonomy): Bacteria > Acidobacteriota > Terriglobia > Acidiferrales > UBA7541 > Acidiferrum. The sequence goes on from DATEWL010000160.1 coordinate 2,099, forward strand.
GAGCGAGTTGCGACGAGGTGACGAATCTCGACGTTGTGACCTTGTGCCCGCCAATGAGTAGCGAGCAGATCGGCAACGAGACGTCGGTGACATTTCTCAGGGCCAGCTTCGGAACAGAGTAGAGTAGCTCGCTGAGACCATGCATTTGCATCGAAGGCTTGCGGGACTCCGCGCTCCCGCATCAGGGCCCGAAAACCAGTTTCGTAAGCGGTCCAGTCCTTGCCTTCGCGATAGGCATCGAGCAACTCAGAAGTTGGAGCGAGCTGCGGCTCGTGGGAATAGCCAATGCGCGCAACTCCTTGCAGGAAATAGGCGAGGTCGGGGTGCTTGGCGAAGCCGGAAAGCTGGCCTCCGCGGTTCAAGCGGATATCGATGAGTTTTTCCACTTGGGCTTCCTGGAGAAGGCGGAAAAACTCTTCGGCAGTCTTTCCCGCGAAACCGATCGTGCAAAGAAGAATTTCCATAAAATCAAAAGTACTCGATCGCTTCGGGAGACGCG
>DATEWL010000161.1:0-5983 GCA_035258025.1 Candidatus Acidiferrum sp.
TTTTTCTAGATAGGTGGCCAGGCGCATGATCTGTTCGCGCTGATCCTCCGGCGGGATGGAGACGAGGATGGGTTCGTAAAAGCCTCCACCGATCAGTTCGATTTGTCCGGCGCTGACGAGAGCTTTCAGACGCGTGAAATATTCGGGACGATGCTCTTCGATCCAGGTGAGCAACGGGCCGGAATAGTGCAAACCCATGTGGACGCCGGGATGCTTCTCAAGGAGTTCGATGAAAGGCAGATAGGAGTCTTTGTAGGCCTTTTCGAGCACGTGGCCGAAATTGCCGCAAGGCTGGTGGGCATGAATCAGCAGGACGAGATGAAAGCGTTCTGGCATGGGGACAATTTTGCTCTCAAACATCATACAGTGCGGCGCAACATTTCCGATTCAAAGGATGATAAAAATGCGCAAAAAGCGTACTTTTCCTGGGCGCACGGGGCCGGCCCCTGCGGAACAGCCGGCGCGAGAGATTGACACTCTTTCGCGCGTGTGAAAGGCTTATCGAGGAATAGCCTACACGATGCGAGTGACAGCAAAAGGCGAATACGCCACACAGGCAGTACTGCACCTGAGCTTGCAGTATCCCGAAGTAGTGACCATCCACGAGATTGCGCAGCGGCACCATATTCCCTTGAAATACCTCGAACAAATCCTGCTGGAATTGAAGCGCGGCGGGATTTTGGAGAGCCGGCGGGGCGTGCGCGGAGGCTATACGCTGGCGCGAGCGCCTGAAGAGATTTCCGTGGGGGCGGTTTTGCGAGTCGTTGATGGGGCTTTTGCGGAGTCCAGCTGCGTGCACAACGAAGCGATGGGCGGGATGTGCGTGGAGGGAGAAAGCTGCGGGTTGAAGCAGATATGGAAGGATGTACAGGGAGCGGTGGAAAAGATCTTGTTTGCGACCACATTCGAGGAAGTGCGCAAGCGGACCTTGAGCGGCGGGGCACGGCGTGCGGAGACGGCGCGGCTCGAAAGCTGAAAAAAAACGGCACGCCGAAGCGTGCCGTAGTGCAGGTTGAGACCCCTACTAGAAAAATGATTCGGCTTGTTATTTCGCGGTGTAGAACTCCGCGTTGACCGGCGTGTAACTGTTCCACTTCTCCGGCAGGTCTTCTAAGGCGAAGATCGCGGTTACCGGGCAGACCGGGACGCACGCGCCACAGTCGATGCATTCCGTAGGATTGATGTAGAGCTGGTTGACCTTTTCATGCTCCGGCTCATCTTTACGAGGGTGGATGCAATCGACGGGACAGACATCCACGCACGCGGTGTCTTTTGTGCCGATGCAGGGCTCAGCGATCACGTAAGCCATTCAAATCTCCTTTGCTCGGACAACGGGCCGAGAGCGGTTCCGGCGGATGGAAGCGCCCGGCGGAATTTTCTTATACCACGCCCCTGCCGGGGCCAACAAGCGGCTGAATTGATTGTACTGTGCGAGGGGAGGATTCTCAACTTCCGCGCATGCAGCTAGAATGGTCGGGGAAGGTACATCGATGAAGATACGAACTGCCGTTGGCGCACTCATGTTGTTGGCCGCTGCGACGGCGCTTGCGGCGCCGCAAGCCAAAGCACCGCACGATCCTGAAATGATCGACGCACAAGGGTTCCAAAAGATCCTTGAACAATACCGTGGGAAAGCCCTGATAGTGAACTTCTGGGCGACCTGGTGCGAGCCTTGCCGTGACGAATACCCGATGCTGAACGAACTGGCGAAGCAGTACGCGCCGAAGGGACTGCAGGTCGTTGGCGTAAGCTTGGATGACGATGGCGATTTGATTCTGATGAGGCGATTTCTGGCGCGTTACAAACCGATTTTCCCCAATTACCGCAAGACTCCGGGGGCTGAGGCGGCGTTCAGGCAATCCGTCCTTCCGGGATGGACCGGGTCGATGCCTGTATCCGTCTTTTATGCGAAGGATGGCCGCCAAGTAACTCACTTTATTGGCGAGAAGAGCCGCGAACAATATGAAGAAGCGATTCGCGCTCTGCTGGCCAGCGGTGAGAACATCGCGCCGCAGGTAAAATAGCTGTACGATCCGAAATTAAAAACCTGGGGGATGGCAAATGCTCGACACAAAGGGCAATCGAATCACATATTTTGGTCACAGTACGTTTTCGCTGACGACGCCGTCGGGGCAGGTAGCGATCATCGATCCGTGGGTAATGACGAATCCGATGTGCCCGGGGGCGCTGAAAACCGTGCCGCGATTGGACGTAATTTTTCTCTCCCATGCGCATACGGACCACTCGGGCGATCTTTTGGCGCTGGCAAAGCAGCATAAGCCTAAAATTGTGGCCATCTTCGAGACATGTCTGCTGATTGCAGGCAAAGGATTTGAAAAAGAGATTTGCCCGATGGGCAAAGGCGGCTCTCAGAAGGTAGGCGAGTTTGAAGTGACGATGACCCATGCGTTTCATTCGAATTCCTGGGATGAAAATGGCGTGCGGCACTACGCGGGCGAACCGGCGGGCCTCGTGATTCGATTGCCCGGAGGATTCGCGATTTATCACGCGGGAGATACCGCCTTGTTCGGAGACATGAAACTCATTGGAGAGCTTTATAAGCCGGATTTGGCGATGCTGCCGATTGGTGATCTCTTTACGATGGGGCCTCGTGAGGCTGCTTATGCGATCCGGCTACTCGGAGTGAAGCACATGGTCCCCATGCACTATGCAACGTTTCCGGTACTGACCGGGACGGTAGAAGGATTGCGGCAGGAAACTCGAGATATTTCGGGGCTGGAGATTCATGCTCTTAAACCGGGAGAAAGCCTGTGATTCGCAGCGAGAACTTACGCAGCGGCTATATTCAAGATGACGTCGAACAATATCTCTACTCATTGCTTCCGGAGCGAGACGCGGTCATCAGCGAAATGGAGAGCTATGCCGAAGAACATCGCGTGCCGATCATCGGACCCGCGGTGGCGAGGTTGCTCGCGCTATTCGCGCAAGTTTCCGGCGCGAAGCGCATTTTCGAAATGGGTTCAGCCATTGGCTATTCGACAATCTGGCTGGCGCGAGCGGCAGGGCCAAAGGGAAAAGTGACCTACACCGACGGTGATCCAGCGAACGCTCAGCGAGCACACGAGTATTTCCGGCGTGCGGGACTGGCGAGGCGTATAAACGTTCAAGTGGGCGACGCGCTCGAATTGCTCAAGAATACTTCTGGAAAATTTGACCTGATCTTCAACGATGTGAACAAGGACCAATACCCGGACGCTCTGCGGGTGGCGCTGCCGAAACTCAAAAGAGGCGGATTGTTCATTACGGACAACACGCTGTGGTCGGGCAAAGCGGCGCGGCCAGCATCTCCGGATGATGCCGCAACCCGCGGAGTGCAAGAATTCAACCGGCTGGTATATGCCTCGAAAGAACTGTACCCCGTACTGATCCCGCTGCGCGATGGCGTGACCGTTTGCCGCAAACAGTAAGGCTGGCGAAATTCAAGAACGTAAAAAGCTGCGGACAAAAAAACCGAGGTTGGCGGGGCGTTCGGCGAGGCGGCGCATGAAATACGGGAACCAGTCGTTGCCATACGGAATGTAGACGCGCAGGCGATATCCGTCTTTCACCAGCATGCGTTGTAAATCGGTCCGCACGCCGTAGAGCATCTGAAACTCGAAATCATCTTTCGAAATCTGCCTAGCGGCCGCCCAGCGAATGGTTTCCGCAATCATGCGCGGGTCGTGCGTGGCGATTCCGTGGTAGAAGCCGCTGGGCAAAAGAATCTTCATCAAGCGGATGTAGTTGAAGTCCGTGTCGCTTTTGCGAGGGTAGGCAACATCCGGGGCTTCTTTATAAGCGCCTTTGCAGAGACGGATGCGGCAACCATAAGCGAGCAAATCCTGGACGTCGGTTTCGCTGCGGTATAGATAGGACTGGATCACCGTTCCGATGGCGGGATTCCGCGAGCGCACGTTTTTTACGACATCAAGGGTGCGTTGCGTATACGCAGATCCTTCCATATCAACGCGAAGAAAATTCTCATACCGCATGGCTAACTCTACGATGGACACCACCAGGCCCTGGCAAAAATCAACATTGAGGTCCAGCCCGAGCTGAGTCAACTTGCAAGACACATTGGCATGAAGATTTTCCTTGTGGATGCGCTCGAAAATTTCCAGGTAGGCATCGCGCGCACGTTGCGCGTCGGAGGTGGTGGCGCAGTTTTCGCCCAGGTAATCCAGGCTGACGAGCATCCCGGCATTGTTGCAGGCGCGGGCGGCTTCAATCGCTTCGTCGAGCGTTTCGCCAGCGACGAAGCGGCGTGCCATGCGGCGCGTGGTGCCGTTGGAAGTGACCCATTTGGCGAAGCGGGGACTCTCGGATAGCTTGAGAAGCGTCGCGCGGAGCATGCAGTATGATTATGCCCGTGTAAATCCTCAGCGACTAGTCCGTGTGCTCTTCCAGGAACTTTTCCGCATCCAGCGCGGCCATGCAGCCGGAGCCCGCGGCGGTGACGGCCTGCCGGTAGCGATGGTCCTGCACATCGCCAGCGACAAACACTCCGGGAACGGAAGTCAGGGTGCCGTGTTTGGGGATGAGGTAGCCGTTGGCGTCCATCTCCAGCTTGCCCTTGAACACGGTCGAGTTGGGATCGTGGCCGATGGCGACGAATACGCCATGGAGTTCGATTTCGGTAGTTTCCTTCCCGTCCGGATTCCGCACACGCACTCCTGTAACGTGACCCTCCGGAGCGTGAATTTCCTCGACAACCGCAGGAATGACAAGTTCGACTTTTGGATTGGCCTTAACACGGTCGATCATGATTTTAGAGGCACGAAATTCGGTGCGCCGGTGGATGAGGTAGACTTTGCTGGCGTAGCGTGTCAAGAAGTTGGCTTCTTCCATCGCGGAATCGCCGCCACCAACCACGGCAATAGCTTTTTCGCGGAAGAAATAGCCGTCGCAGGTCGCGCAGGTGGAAACGCCGCGGCCGATTAATTCACGCTCGCCCGGCAGGCCTAGTAAGCGTGCAGTGGCGCCGGCGGCAACGATTAGCGCCTTAGCTTCGTAGGTGTCTTTGCCGGCCGTGATCTTGAACGGACGCTTTGTGAGATCGACTTCGTTCACGGCTCCCGCCTTGAATTCAGCGCCGAACCTCTGCGCCTGTTTGCGCATATTTTCGATTAGCTCCGGCCCCATGATGCCATCGGGGAAGCCGGGATAATTCTCGACGTGCGTAGTTAGAGCGAGCTGGCCGCCCTGCTCGTGGCCGTCAATCACCAAGGGCTTCAGATTGGCGCGCGCAGCGTAGATCGCTGCGGTCAGCCCGGCGCAGCCACTGCCGATAATCACGACGTTGTGCATTCCTATTGTCTCCCAGCCATTAGATTCAGCAGCGCGCCGGTTCGATTCATCACGAGGATACAGCTCCCCGATACAACAAGAAGTTAGTCATTGTAGCATCCCGCCGCTTGCGAATCGGACTGCCAGGAGTCCAAATTGGAGAGTCATTTCTGTCGCGCCGCGTTGACCGTCGGAGAGGCCTTTAGCTATAGTCAATCCCATCGGCGAGTGGAAGGTCGAGGTTGCCCGAGGAGAGAATGAGATGGATCCGCGTTACCCCATTGGAAAATTCGCGATGCCCGCGCAAGTGACGCCCATAAGACGGCAAGAGGCCATCGACGAGATCGCTTCAACGCCCGGCAAGTTGCGCGCGGCGGTGAAAGGTTTGAATGATTCGCAACTGGATACGCCCTACCGCGACGGCGGATGGACTGTTCGCCAGGTCGTACACCACGTTCCGGACAGCCACATGAATGCGCTCGTCCGTTTGAAGCTCGCGCTCACGGAAGACAAACCGACGATCAAGCCTTATGACGAAGCGGCGTGGGCCGAGTTGGCCGATTCGAAAGCGGCGCCCATTGAGAGTTCACAGACTCTTCTCGATTCCGTGCACGCGCGGATGGACCGTGTATGGCGATCGTTGAAGCCGGAGCACTTCACGCGAGTTCTTGTGCATCCGGAGCATGGCGAGCGCGCC
>DATEWL010000162.1:0-3288 GCA_035258025.1 Candidatus Acidiferrum sp.
CTTTACGGTATCGCCGACATCGGCGAGGACCTGGGAGACGCGGCCTTCGACCTGCGCGCTCAAGATGCTCTCTTCCAGCGCGAAAAGCGAGCCGGCGGCCTGGACGCGGCGTTTGGCGGTTTCCTCGGCGACGGTGTAAACGTGAACCGGCGTGGGATGAGCAGCGTCGCCGAGCATGCTGCTGGAAACAGATTTCGAGCAGCCGCCGGCAAGAATTGCGGCGAAGGCGGCCACGACCGCCCAAGGTAGACACATTTTCATAAAGTTGCGAATGGAATAGTGCGTCCGCGTTCGCTTGAAGGTGATTCCGTGAACGCTCTTAGAACACACTATGGCCGTCATCTCCTGCTTGCCCTTTGGACGCACGAACTTACCACATCGTTTCGCACGAAGAACACTATTTCTGAGAGAAACATTCGTTGCAATTATGACGCGAAGTTGCGCGCGAAGCCAGGCTAACCCAGGCTCGTTGCGTTGTTCAGTCGTGGCTCGGTAAATTGTTCGCTGACGTACTCTGGGTTCCGGGGATTCGGCTAAATTTAGATCTTAGCAAGTCTCTTACTTTGGGAATACACTTGCGGCTTCTCTCCTTCAGGAGGGGCCATGTCCAAGTTTTTCCGTTCATTGGGACTCCTTACCGCGCTTCTGTACATGTTTGGCGTTCAGCTCTCCGCGCAAGACTTGTCGGTGCGCGTCGAAGCGTTCAAACTGATGGAGCACGCCAACGCAGTGAGCCGCCCGACTCACAGGACTGGCAATCACAAAGAAGAAGTTACGTTTCGCGCCTACCGCCTGGACGGAACTACGGTCGATGGGCGCGCCGATAACATCATTGCGGGGGATATCGAGCGTTACGAGACGACTTTCGGCGACTTTCACAGCATCAGCATTCACTTCCCGGACAAGATCGTACAGAACGACTTTCCGCCCGAGCCCGCGGAGACTTTGGAGTTGGAAAAACTGACGCCACTGCTCATCGGGAGCTTCGACAAGTCGGATATCATTCATTCCATCACGCCAGCCATTCTAAATGGGCGCCCCGCCAAATGCGTTCAGTTCGAGACCGTGAATGGAAAAACGCGGCAACCAGCGAACGAAATCTGCTTCGACGATGAACTCGGCGCGCTCGTTCGCTGGAACGTTGCCGAGGATCTCATCGAAGACACCGACTATGTCTCGTTCGAAGGTGTTCTAATGCCGCGAACGATTCGGCATTACATCAACGGCAAGCTGCGCATGGAAGTGAAACAGGAGTTCAGCGTGATCGAAGATCCGATCGATTGGGCTGCGCTTACACCGCCGGACGCGCACCCATTGAGGACTTGCCATGACTACAAGCCGCCGGCTATTCAATCCGCGCCGCAGCCGGCTGATGCCGGTCCGGGGCCTTGGTATGACGTCCAGGTTCATGGGGGAATCGGCCCGGACGGGCGGGTGCAGCAGGCGACCGTGCTTCCCGCCGGAAGACCCGACTTGGAGAAGCGTGCTATTGAGATTGTTTCCTCGTGGGTCTTTTCCGCGCCGTTATGCAATGGAAAGCCGACGATTATTGGCACCGACCTGGTCGTGCACTTCGCGCCGCGTTAGGCAGGAACGGTAGTCTTCTCTTGTAGGAAAAAATGGTGCGCCGCGTAGGAATCGAACCTACAACCTATGGATTAAGAGTCCATTGCTCTACCAATTGAGCTAGCGGCGCGCAGAGGATCAAAGAATTTTACACGGGACGCGCAATTTTGTCGAACAGGCTTGGCGCAGGTGGTGGGCCAAATTCCGCTAACGGCGTTGGCCAGGATTTGGCGATTGATTCATCGCCACCGTTTTGCGGGGTTATCGACCACCCACATTTCCTCTTGAAGCCGGTAGACGTGGCGGTATTATTCAGAGAGCTTTTGGAGATACCGGGGTTCCCGCCAGTGAACGAAAAACAACATCGGTCCTTTCAGATCTTATTCAAGCGCATCGTGGAGTTGACGCTCATCTCCGGAGCCGCATTGCTGATCGCGCCGCTTGGGCACACGTGGCAGCACGGCCAGCAGCAAGGCAGCATGCCCGGAATGGACATGCGCGACAACGATGACATGAGCAGCATGGGCCCGAGCATGGCAGCCATGGCGGGCCACATGTATGTAACGCCGCTTCGGCCAAAGCAGCCCGGCGACGAGGAGAAAGCAAAGGCCGTCGTGGCGCAAGCGAAGGCAACTATGGAACGCTACAAGGATTACCGCAAGGCTTTGGTCGACGGATATGTCATCGCGAATCCGAAACTCAAACAGCCCCAGTATCACTTCATGAACAAAGCCAATGCCCGGGAAGCTGACCTCCATTTCGACCCAAGCAAGCCAACCGCTCTGCTCTACCGCCGAACTCCCATGCTGGAATACAAGCTAGAGGGCGTAATGTACACCGCCAACCCCGACGCAACAGAAGATGAACTGAACCAAGGCATCCCGCTCAGCATCGCGCGCTGGCACAGGCACATCAACTTCTGCGAGGCCCCGGAAGACCGCATAAAGGACTATCAAGCCGCCCATCCCAAGTTCGGCATGTTCGGCTCCATAAACACGCAAGAGGCCTGCACAGCCGAACGGGGGATTTTCCACGCCCATGTGTTCACCTGGATGCTCCACATTTTTCCGTACGAACCCGACTTCAAAGAGGTTTTCTCCTTAAACGACGACGTGCCCCACGTGCATTAATCCACGCGAATTCCGATCGGAAATGAAGACAGAAAGCCTCTGCCGAGGGTAAATCCCGCGGTCGTAAACTCCCAGTCCTTGGCAAGCGCGTCAGATTGCGGTGACGGATGCGAAATCTTGGGACCGACGGGTATGCGAGTCTACTTGGCGCGGAGTTGGGCGGCTAAGTCGCGGGCGACTTGGCGGGCGCGCGGGAGGTCGGCGGGATCGAAAGAGATGGCGGAGACGCGTGGATGGCCTCCGCCGCCGAATTTCTCGGCGAGCGAGGCGAGATTTTTGTCGGCGGTGGCTTGATTCCACGGGTTGGTGCCAAGCGAAACTTTGGCGCGGACAGTGGAAGAGCTGACGCTGACCGAGTAGACGCACTCAGGATGCAGAAGATACGGGATGAACTTGTTGTAGCCCTCGAGGTCGAGGTCGCTGACGTCGAAGAAAATTACGCCGTCGATGGCTTCGGCGCGCTGGCGAAGAATTTCGATGGATTTGCGGTGGCGTTCGAGCAAAGGCTCCAGGTGTTTGGCGACGAGGGGAAGCTTCACCATTTCGGCGAGGGGACGATAGGCGAGCTCAGGAATGATGCGCGCGGGCAATC
>DATEWL010000163.1:0-5685 GCA_035258025.1 Candidatus Acidiferrum sp.
CGCCGCGCAATCTCGCTCGCCTCTTCCCATTTTTCTTCCGCCACTAGATTCTTGAAGAGCCTCGACCCAATCACGTTTGTCCGCTCGCCCACCAACAGCGGCCGCGTGCTGTCTTCGGCCTCTATCGTCTCAATCCCGGAATATACGGCCCGATGCGATTCGCCCGGACGCACGCGCGGCTTTTTGCCGTGCACCATTTGCGCAATCGCGCGAATGTGTTGCTCGGTTGTACCGCAGCACCCGCCCACAAAATTTAGCCAGCTGTGATCCACAAACTTCTCAAGCTGCGCCGCCAGTGAAGTCGGCGTCTCCAAATATTTGCCTTCTTCATCCGGAAGCCCCGCGTTCGGATAGCACGAAACAAACTCACTTGAGAGCTGGCTCAAAGTCCGTATGTGATCCGTCATGAACTCCGGCCCGGTGGCACAATTCATGCCAAACGCAAGCGGCTTTGCATGCCGCAGCGACGCCCACATCGCCTCCACCGTCTGTCCAGCCAGCATCGTGCCCATCGGCTCAATCGTCACCGACACGATCACTGGCACCTGCATCCCGATTTCTTTTGAAAGTTTCTGAATCGCCAGTAGCGCCGCCTTGATATTCCGCGTGTCCTGGCACGTCTCCACCAGCAGCAAATCCACTCCGCCTTCGACCAACCCCTTTGACTGTGCGTAGTACGCCTCGATCAGTCCATCAAACGTCACGCCACCCGTCACCGTAATCGCCTTCGTCGTCGGTCCGACGGATCCGGCAACAAACCGCGGCTTCGCTGGCGTGCTCGACTCATCCGCGGCCTGCCGCGCCAATTCCGCCGCGCGTTTGTTCAAGAAATGCGCGTCCGCTGCTAATCCATACTCCGCCAGGACAATCGTCGCCCCGCCAAAACTGTTCGTCTCAACAATGTCCGACCCCGCCTCAAAATACTTCCGATGAATATCCAGCACTACATCCGGCCGCGTCCGCACCAAATTCTCGTTGCAACCCTCGAGCGCCGCCCCGCCGAAATCCTCTGCCGTCAGATGCCGCTGCTGCAGCATCGTCCCCATCGCTCCATCGAGCACAAGTATCCGCTCCGAGAGCAACTCTCGCAGAGCCTTGGCGGATTCATTCAAATTACGCATTATCGGGAAAGCAACAACTCCTTACCGGACTTCCTCTTGAATGGGGGACACCAGCAGAGAAGGCCGCGTTGAGCTACATCCTTATTTTACGCAGCTTTACCCCCGGAATCGAACGCCTTGCAGCGAACCGGTGTTTTTTTGGCGCGAACGGCCAGTTCCACGCCCTGAACTGCATAAACTCAAATGCCGCACTTCAGTTCCCGGCCGCATCTCACCATTCTGGGACGCCCATGCAGCCGAACGCATTGTCTAGGTTTGACTGCGAAAATCGCCCCTCGGACCCCATCGAAAAAGCACCCTACCTGTCACGTAACAATTCGAGAACAGACCCTTCCAAGAGACTTGCCCCTTAGGACAGTTTTCACTACGCTGGCATACAGTGGCTACCAAGCGTACAAGTTCCAAGCTGTCAGTTTGCATCCTCTCGCCGCATCCTCTCGTGCTGAGCGAGTTCGAACGCGTTTTGTCCAAGGCTCAGGTTAAGGTTGTCGTCAAACAGCTCGAATCCACGCTCGCGCCCGACATGCGCAATCTCGAGCCGCCCGTCGCGCAAGTCTACGTAATTGACGGACACGCCGCGCGTCCCGCCACCGGCGCTCTGCTAGCCAATCTAATGGAACGGCATCCCGAAGCTCGCCTCATCGTTGTCGGCGAACAACACACCGACGCTAACAGCTATCAGCTCTTGCGCCTCGGAGTTAAGGGTCTTCTAACCTACACGGAAGCTCGCGAGCAATTGGTCCGCGCGTTACCGCTCGTAGCCAGCGGTGGTTTCTGGGTCCCGCGTTCAGTCTTGTCCGGATTCGTCGATTCCATCCTCACGAATCAAGGCCGCCGCCTCAAGACCGACTCGGTCACCAATCTCAGCCGCCGCGAGCAAGAAGTTCTGGACTCTCTCCTCGAAAATCTTTCCAATAAAGAAATCGCCAGCAAACTCAACATCGCCGAACGCACCGTAAAATTTCACGTCTCCAATCTGCTCAGCAAATTCGGCGTTCGCCGCCGCGCCGACCTGATTCTCCTCACTTTTCAGCGCCGCATGTCCGCGCCCTAATCTCCTCCGCGACCCGGCAATTGTCATATTCCCTTAATGCCCTGCCAATTCTTCGCTGACAACGCCTTGGCATCCTGATAGTTTTAATACGAAGCAAGCTCACCAAATATTTTCCGCATGAAGGCGAGGTCACTTCTTTGAACGTTCTTGTAACCGGAGCGGCAGGCTATATCGGCAGTATCTGCGCGGAGGTTCTCCTTGCCCGTGGCTACCAAGTCATCGCCCTCGATAATCTCCAGGAAGGCCACGCCGCCGCCGTTCCGCCCAAAGCCATTTTCTGCCGAACCGATCTCGGCGTCCGCGCACAAATCGAGGAAGTCTATTCGAAGCACAAAGTCGACGCGGTCATGCATTTTGCTGGCGAAGCACTAGTCGCCAAGTCCGTCCGCGAGCCCAGCACTTTCTACGCCGCCAACATCGCTGCCGGCGTCAATCTCCTGGACGCCATGACTCGCCACGGCGTGAAAAAAATAATCTTTTCCTCGACGGCTGCCACCTACGGCGAACCTCACACCGTCCCCATCCCCGAAGATCATTCCAAAAATCCCATCAACCCCTACGGCAAATCCAAGCTCCGCTTCGAAGAAATCCTCTCCGACTACCGCGCCTACACCGGACTCCATTACGCCACTCTCCGCTATTTCAACGCCGCTGGCGCCTCCGCGGAGCGCGGCGAAAGCCATCGTGTCGAAACCCATCTCATTCCTAAAGTCCTCGACGCCGCTCTCGGCATCATTCCGCAACTCGAAGTTTTCGGCTCGGACTACCCCACGCCGGACGGAACTTGCGTCCGTGACTATATCCACGTTCTGGACATCGCCGATTCCCACGTCCGCGCCCTCGAAGCTATCGAAACTGTCTCCGGCGAAGCTTTCAACGTCGGCAACAGCCGTGGGTTCTCGATCTTCGAAGTCATCGACGCCGCCGAGAAAATCACCGGCCGCAAAATTTCTCGCAAAGTCTCGCCCCGGCGCCCCGGCGATCCTGCCGTCTTGGTCGCCAGCAAGGAAAAGCTTCATCGCACTCTCGGCTGGGAAGCCCAGCATTCGTCTCTCGAAGAGATCATCACTTCGGCGTGGAAGTGGAAACAAAAACACCCGCACGGCTATGCCGAAGGGGCTGCCATCTAGGTTTTATCGTGAATTAGGAGATCGAGCGGCGCACACCGCACGCAGAGAAGCTTTTAAACTACTCACTGCTCACAACCCACTACTCACTCTCTACTAATCCGCAATCTTGTAACGAAAAATACACCAGAGCGCCTGCACGCCGTCTTTCCACGTAATCTTTTTCCCTTCCTCGTATGTGCGCCCCGCATAACTAATCGGCACTTCGTAAATCCGCCACTTGCCCTTCGAAATCTTCGCGGTAATTTCCGGTTCAAACCCAAACCGGTTGGACTTCAGCTTGATACCTTGCAACACCTCTTTGCGGAACACCTTGTAGCACGTCTCCATGTCTGTCAGCTTCAAATTTGTCATCACATCCGAAAGCAGCGTCAGAACTTTGTTCGCCACATAGTGCCAGAAATAATGCACCCGCTGCGGCCCGCCAAGAAACCTCGACCCAAACACCACATCTGCCCGCCCATCAATAATCGGCCCCAGCAAAGTCGGATAATCCCTTGGGTCATACTCCAAATCCGCATCCTGCACCAAAACGATGTCCCCGTCCGCTTCCGCAAATCCACGCCGCAAAGCCGCGCCTTTTCCTTGGTTCTGCGTCTGAAAAAAAATCCGCAAATCACGCACGTCTACAGGATCGCCCCCATCATGTGCCGGCGCCCATGTCTCGCCCTTTGCCTGCGCCTGCACCATAGCTTCCAAATATTGCCGCGTTCCATCCGTGGAGCAGTCATCCACAATCACAATTTCCTTGCGCAGTCCCGTCGTCTCGAGCACGCGCCGCAAAATTTCCTCAATCGTGGCTTTTTCGTTGTAAACGGGGATCACAACCGAAATCTTCGGGTCGTCCAGCGCAGAAGGGTGTCGCCGCAAAGCACACATTTTCAGCAACAGATTGTAACGGCCCTCCACTCACGGAGTAAAGCCGGCCTGCGCCGTAACCACTTCTTGGCTCCAAGTATCCCGGCTGTGATGTCTTCCTCTGAACCATCGATGCAGTTATCCTATCGGTAGTCTACAGAGCGTGTTGCTGCGGGAGGTGTGCTTCTTCTCCTCTTCTCTGCGCCCTCTGTGAACTCTGTGTTGAAATCAACCCGAGCCGTCGCTCGCATGAGATGACCACCTTCTACATCCAACAATTCGGCTGTCGCGCCACGCAAGCCGACGGCGCCGCCCTCGAACGCCAACTCCTAGATCGCGGCTGCATCCTCTCGTCCGATCCTACATCCGCAGCAATCGTCGTCCTCAACACCTGCACGGTAACCTCGGCCGCCGACGCCCAAGCCCGCGACGCCATCCGCAAAATCCACGCCCAAAATCCCGTCGCCCGCCTGATTGTCACCGGCTGTTATGCCCAGCGCGCCCCCGAAGAACTAGCCGCCCTTCCCGGCGTCTCCTGGGTCGTAGACAATTCTCACAAACCCCAAATCCCCGATCTCGTAACTCAAATCGTTCCGGCCGCTCTCCCTCATGCCACTAAACAGCAAGAAGAACAAACTGTCATTCCGAGCGAAGCGACCGAAGGTTCCGACCTTGTCGGAAGGAATCTGCTTTTTCCCCTAGCCCCACCTTCCGCTAATTCACACCCAGCCAACATCCTCACCGGCAATATCTTCGCCCACCCCGAATTCCTCTCCGCTCCCATCCAAGGCGGCGAATCCCATCACACCCGTCCCATCCTAAAAATCCAAGACGGCTGCAACAACCGCTGCTCTTTCTGTGTTATCCCCTTTGTCCGCGGCAAAAGCCGCAGCCTCCCTCCCAACGAAGTAATCCGCGAAATCCAAAATCTCACCGCGGAACATACATTCCCTCACGAGAATCCGAAAGTGGGACAGCCAATCCTGGCTGTCCATTCCCCCGCCCGCGAGATCGTTCTTAGCGGCATCAACCTAGGGACCTACGGCCGCGACCTCTCTCCCCGCGTGGAATTCATTAATCTCCTACGCCGCATCCTGGACGAAACCCCAATAGAACGCCTCCGCATCAGCTCCATCGAGCCCCAAGACGTCACCCAAGACCTAATCGACCTCTTCGCCTCCACCGATCGCATCGCCCAACACTTCCACATGCCTCTCCAATCCGCCTCCGACCGCATCCTCGCCGCCATGCATCGCTGGTATCGCACCGAGCATTACGCGCGCCGCGTCGAGCTCATTCGCGAGCAGCTTCCCCAAGCCGCCATCGGCGCCGACGTCATCGCCGGCTTTCCCGGTGAGACTGATGCCGACCATGCCGCCACTCTCGCCTTTATTGAGCGCCTTCCATTTACCTATCTGCACGTTTTTTCCTTTTCGAAGCGCCCAGGCACTCAGGCCGCCAAGCTCTCAAGTGAACTTCCCGTCGCCGTCATCAAGCCCGGCGCCCGCGAACTTCGCACCCTCGG
>DATEWL010000164.1:0-3645 GCA_035258025.1 Candidatus Acidiferrum sp.
TGACTCCTACTTGCTAGGTAAACCGGCGCCATGGTGGCCACGTGTCGGGGTCAGTTTTTAAGTCTGCGTCAGGGATTTCGTGGCCTTCAGCTGGCGGAGCCAGCAGTTCGCGCGCATCAGTGGCGTCTTCCTCGCGCACCAGAATTTTGAAGCCCGCGCCGGACCACGCGAGGTGTTCACGCATTCCTCCCACCGAGTCAGACTGAATCATTGTCGGGATGCCGGCAGCTTCGAGGGCGCCCTTGGCCAAGTCCGCCTCAGGGTGGCTAGCGTACGATTGGACGACGACCAGATTAGGGTTCCGCATAGTCAAAGTATATGCCCGGATGACGGGAGCGCTTGCTTAGCCATGCTCTCCGCCAGACATTCCGCTGGACGGATTTTCGATTTATACTCTGTTCCATGCCGAATCCCAATCCACTCGCCGGCATCGTTCCGCAGGTCGTCCATCCGGTAAACGACGGCGAAACCACCATCAGCGAATACGTTGAGAAGATCGAAGGCGAAGTCGCGCTCGATACCTACGTTAAGGCGCAGATCTCTGCGCCCGAGGTCGTGAAGCGGCTCACCGAATTGGAGAACTGCGTATGGCGCCTGGCCAGTGCCGTTCTGGCTTTAAGCGATATCGATAAGCATCCGGAATTGCGTGCTGCTGCCGAGGAAGCAAAAGTTGTCCTGAAGGATCGGCTTGAGGTCGATGAAACTAAGCATCGCTTCCAGAGCGAATTGGGAGCGTTCAAGGACGAATTGCGAATCATCAAGGACTAACACCTGTCAACAGTCAACAGTTGACGGTTAAAAGCAACAAAGGACAGATGCGCCCTTGCAGAAACTTAGTCACGAGGATAGGACACTCGGCTGAGCGATCTCCTACAGAATGCCTTGTTTCTTCAACTCTTTCACAATCAGTTTAACAATCCCGTCGATTGCTCTCTGTGCGGACTTCGGATTGAAGGAATCGCTCGTGCCGGTCCAGATGAGCTCTTCGTTTGGCGGGGTCGCAGAATAAAAATTGGTTTCTACACGAACAGCCGTGTCTTCACGCAAGTAGCCGGGAGAATAGACTTGTTGGTAGACCGTGCCGTAATACCCGTAGAACGAGCGGTAGTAGGCATAGGGAACTGCATAGCTATAGCCGGGAATGTTGGTAATCGTTTTGTCGACTTTGACGAGCCGCGAAACGAGGACGGTATCGATTTTGAAGTCGCGGATCTGGCCTTCCAAATAGTCACGGTCGAGTTCGCCGGAGTGCGGCCTGAAAAAAATGGTGTTACCGGGAATCGGCTCAAGGCCGTCACCTTTAATGGCAGCCGAAAGATCGTCTTCGAAATCCGCACGAACTTCTGGATTCCCGCTCATGCCGATTACGAGAACGCGATGCGGCTTTGGACCAGAGTAGGCGGGATTCTTCCAGCTCACTATGAGTTTCGCGGCCGCGGCATGTGCAACCGGCAAAATAGCCAGAGCGCAAAACGTCAGTACCCAGATCGATCCGCTCGCGCGACTGGCGCGATACCTTAGCATTTATTATTCTCCGATTCGTTGGCCACGGTGCAGTAGGGCAAAAGATCGCCCAGGATGAAGCCTGCACGACAGCATAGGATGTGCCTGGTGAATTGGAAACTGTTAGAACTAACAGGGTTCACCGCGAATCCGATAGCGCCCGATTAGCGTAGTAGTTGGAAGCTCGCCTTCTGTGTCCGGTAACGACAGATACGTTGGCGGTGCTTTATGCTTTAGAGGTGCGCGATTGCAAGGACAAGTTTTGACAATCCTGCGAAGCGAAGTCGTTGCCATCATGTCCGGAACGATTTTTGTGTTCATCGGGCTGGTGGCCTGTGCGGCTGCGTGTGCCTTTGCGGCGGTCCACCGTCAGAGCGGAGTGCGCCTCTTTGCATGGCTGGGGATATGGAGTGCGATGTACGGGGTGCTGCTCCTAGCTGATGCGCCGAGCGTGGTGGCGGCACTGCCACACCAGGTGCGGAGCGGTGTGCCTTTCCTGACGATGGCAATCGACTATTTGTTTTTGGTTGTTGTTTCGCTTGCATGGCTGGAATTAAGCGCTGGAAAAATGCGGTTGTTTCTGAAGACAGTCATCGGATTGGGTCTGGCCTTCGGGATCGCGGGAATCGGATTTTTCGTGGTTACAGGGTCCGTCGAAAAGTTGCTCCCTTACGTCCATTTCATCGCTGCCGTAGCCCTCATCATTTTTGTAGTCATCCTTGCGGCGCCCGGACTCTCGCGCAAGTACCTGATTCTTCCGAATCGCGCCGTCATCGTTGTTGGCACGCTTGTTTTTGCCACGGATGCGTTGTATTTCAACCTGGCGCGGCTTTTTCACTACCCGGCGTACCGGATAACAGGCTCGCTGGGGCTTGCCGCTCTGCTCTTCTCCTTTGGGTATGTAGGCGTGCAAATGGCATTGGCGGGAGAACGGCGTTTGCATTCGATTGAGAGCGAACTGGTGATTGCGCAGGAGATTCAAACTTCGATTCTTCCCGGCAAGAATCCCGAAGTGAAGAATCTTGTGGTTGCCGCGGCTTATCGACCGATGACCGCGGTTGCCGGCGATTTCTATGATTTCATTGTTGCCGATGAGAACAGGACCGGGTTTCTGGTGGCAGACGTCACGGGACACGGGGTGCCGGCGGCGCTGATCGCGTCGATGATCAAGGTGGCGATTCAATCGCTTGCGCCGTACGCCCACGACCCGCGCGAGGTGTTGAGTGGATTGAACCGTATACTTTTCGCGCAGCTGAGAGCGCAGCTCGTCTCGGCAGCGTATCTTTGGATCGATATGGAGAAGCGCAGAGCGCTTTATTCGGCGGCTGGGCATCCGCCACTGCAGCGTTGGCGCGGAGGCGAGCTGGAGCGCATCGAAAGCAACGGGCTGCTGCTGGGAGTGCTACCGGATGCCGAGTATCCCGTCTGCGAGATGGACATCCAGGCGGGTGACCGATTCCTGCTTTATACCGACGGCATGAGTGAGCCGGAGAATGGCGGCGGGGAAGCGTTCGGGGAGCACAGGCTCGAGCAAGTCGTTCGCGACAACCGGCTACGGGCACCCTCTGAGTTTTTGGAGCGATTACTCGCTGAGATTCACAAGTGGCAACCTGCATCGACCGAGCAGAAGGACGACATCACGCTAGTGGCCATCGATGTTTTGTCCTGACGAGTCCGATTTCCACCAAAATTGTCGGTGATCCTCCATCGAATGTGTGGGTTAAGCGTTCACCTTTTGTTCATTCCTTTTCCAGGTTGCGTGCATTGGCAGGAAAACAGGAGTGTGCGAAAAATGGTTCACGATGCAGGGCGTTCAACGCCACCGGCAACGGGCGTTAGCAGCCGAGCAAACTCGAAGAAGGAAGGGACAATCGCCATGAATTATTTCAAAGTTTTGCTACCGAAAACGCTGTGGATGGGGACCATCGGGGTTGCGGCGATGCTGCTGGGGTGGACGCCCTCTTGCAAAGCGCAGGAAGTCAGCCCGGCAATTTTCACTGACACGGGCGTCGAAGACGTTTACCCAACAGCGAAGCCGGTTGCGAAGAAGCCCGCGAAAGTGCAAGTCGTCGCGCACGCCAATCAGGGCGCGGCCAGCAAGGACGCGGACACTCGTAAGCAGAATGCGCACCGCGTGGCTCG
>DATEWL010000165.1:0-6319 GCA_035258025.1 Candidatus Acidiferrum sp.
CGCGAGCCCGGGCTCTTGATACCGCCAAGATATTCGGCCAACATCTGCGAGACTTCGGTACTCCTCTCCATCAATTCTGGGGCTGCTTCCAGCACTGCCTGGTCAGATTTTGCAGGCACCTCTGAGTCCGGTGGCCAGTGGAAGGTCCCTGGGTGAGCCACGAAAACTAGCATTTTCAACGCAGACGCAACCTGCCAATCTTTTCGAGCATGGAGGTAAGGCAAGACAGCACGAACAATGTCCTCTTTTTGGTCTTGGAACCAAGGTGCATGCCACGATATTTCGTAGGCCAGTCCTTCATTGGGACCACGATGGTGCAGGATATCAACCACTTGAGCGTGGATGTCCTCTTCCCGAAAAAGGCGCAAGCTGCCAAGAGCGCAAGCATGAATCAGCGGCTCAGTTGAATACAATTGCCCGAGAACCACTTGGAGTGCCTGGGGATCAGGAGCATTTACCAACAACGAGGGAAGTAAATCGCCAACAAACTCTCCTGCATCGCTGGGAATCCTCGCTCGCTGCTTTTCAAACGAGTCCTTCCTTTGCTCGGGTGTCGACTGCCTCACTTCGAAGTCGAGCCACTCCGATTGTGCCACAACCTCTTCGGCCATCTGTCCATTCTGAAAGCCGTGTCTCACCTCGGTCCAGCGGACGGAGTAAATACCGGGCTTTTCCAACGCGTATCGCAAGTGTAGCGGAAGGCGATTCTTAGGAGAGCTGGCGGGCGCGATCGAACCGTCGAGAGGGCCCGTGACTACCGAGAACGAAGCCTCGTGTGATTCCTGCTCAATCACGCGACCTTCGTATTTTACCTCAAGTTTGTTTGGGCCAAAGTTTCCCGGATCTTCGCCATAGGGGTAACGAATTTCGAGTGGAAAACCCAATTGTGCATAAATCCAAATCGGCAGCCCAGTGTAGGCTGGGTCTGTCACATGAATCTGGAACTTCTGAACATTTGACACCTGAGCGTGAGCCGAAAATGACGTAACTGTCACCAACATGGCCAATGCGAATACCCGTCGTGCCTGAATCGTTCTCTTATTGAGTTCCGTCATCCCTATAACCCGGCTCGTTCATCAAATCATGCCACAGAATCTAGTCAGTGCCTGATGAACTGTTCCCGGAAAAATGGGAAGGAAATCAGATTTGTACTTTTTGGTTTTTACTGAAGCTCATCGCCTAGCTGCATTCATTTTCCCAAAATGAATTCATGATGCGTTCAAACCATGTCTGCAAGTAACTTAGTTTCAGTGGTTTCTGCCAGCAAAATGCGCCAAAAGCGTTCGCACGCTCCATTTCAGACACACGCTCCGTGAAGATTCCGATCCGCGCGCTGGAATCAGACGCATTTCCATTTCAACGGCGTTGCATTCCTAAGAATGGGTTTCGCAGGGTGTATCACTTTTCCCCGCCTTATAGCCTACCCCCCTCTTGCGTTGACAGGCGAACAAAAGGCGGCAATACTGACCTTCGATGATTGGCCAGCTTCGCGGACGCCTCGCCGAAAAACGCCCGAATCAAGTGCTCGTCGATGTCGGCGGGGTCGGCTATCTCGTTCAAGTCCCGCTCTCTTCTTTCGCCGCGCTCGGCGAACTCCACACTGAAGTTACCCTTCTCATTCACACTCACGTCCGCGAAGACGCCCTCGCACTCTACGGCTTTGTGTCTTCCCGCGAAAAACATCTCTTTGAGATGCTCCTCTCCGCATCGGGCGTCGGGCCTTCTCTCGCCCTGAAAATTCTTTCCGGCATGAGCGTCGAGGAACTCGTCCCCGCTATTCGCGGCAGCGATTTGGCGCGCTTGACAAAAATTCCTGGCGTCGGCCGCAAAACTGCGGAGCGCATGGTCGTCGAACTGAAAGACAAACTCGAAGCTGTCGTCTTGGAGGCCCAAAAGCCAGCCGCGGCCTCGCCCGCCGGCGCGGAAGCCGACGTAATCTCCGCGCTAGTCAATCTAGGCTACGATGCGCGAACTGCTGAGACAGCGGTAAGCGAAGCCAAGCGCGAAGTTGGCACAACAAATTTTGAACGATTGCTGCGCGCCGCCTTGCAGTCATTGTCGGTGCCCAAAAGTCACACAACGCATGCCGGCGCATAATCGTGCAGTTGTAGGGGCCGACCTTGGTCGGCCAACGTTCTAAGGTAAAACGAAGTCTCAACAATGCCTGACGCTAGCGCAAAACGATCCATGGACCGAAGCGAACAACACCGAATCGTTTCTGGCGCCCCCTACGACGAAGACGCTCGCATTGAAGCGAGCGTTCGCCCAAAACGCCTCGACGAATACATCGGCCAAAAACGCGTCAAGGAGAACATTTCGATCGCCATCGAAGCCGCCCGCAGCCGCGGCGAAGCCCTCGACCACGTCCTGCTCTATGGCCCGCCCGGCCTCGGAAAAACCACCCTGGCCCAAATCATTGCCAACGAACTCCAGGTCCCCATCAAGACCAGCGCTGGACCGCTCCTTGAACGCAAAGGCGACCTCACCGCGATCCTCACCTCGCTCGAAGGCAAGGAAGTTTTCTTCCTGGATGAGATTCACCGCCTGCAGCCCGCCGTAGAAGAAATTCTCTATCCCGCGATGGAGGATTTTCGCGTCGACTTGATTATCGGTCAGGGCCCCGGCGCCCGTATCCATCCTTTTCAGTTGGGACACTTCACACTCATCGGCGCCACGACGCGCGCCGGATTGATCACCGCGCCCTTGCGCTCCCGCTTCGGCATCGTCCATCGTCTCGATTTCTACGAGCCCGAAGATTTGCTTACCATCATTCATCGCTCGGCCAAAATTCTAAATATCCTGATGGACGACGGCGGCGCCGAAGAAATCGCCCGCCGTTGCCGAGGCACACCGCGCATCGCCAACCGCCTCCTCCGCCGCTCGCGCGATTTTGCGGAAGTGCGCGCAGCCGGCCGCATCACCCGTGCCGTCGCACAGGAAGCCCTGGCCATGCTCGGCGTGGACGAAAGCGGCCTCGACGAAGTCGACCGCAATCTAATGCTGGCTCTTCTGGATAAGTACGCCGGCGGACCGGTAGGCCTAGGTACGCTAGCCGCCGCCCTCTCCGAAGAAGAAGACGCGATCGAAGAAATCTACGAGCCCTACCTCATGCAGATTGGATTGATTGACCGCACTCAGCGCGGCCGCGTAGCCACCGCGCGCGCCTACGAATACTTCGGCAAAGAACTACCCAGGCGCCAGCCTCGCCTCTTCTGAATTCTCCCAGATTTTCAATACCCGTACGTGTGCCGAATTCGAATCCTACTTTCACAATTTGCTAGAATGAATCGACCATGAGCGTAATCGACGAAGTTCTTCAAGCCAACGAACTCTACTCGCGCACTCACGAATTGCGACGGCTCACGCCGCGCCCCGAGCGCCATCTTGCCGTTCTCACTTGTATGGACACGCGTCTTTCCATTCGCACGCTGGGTCTGAAGACTGGCGACGCCCACATTATTCGAAACGCGGGCGGCATCGTCACCGAAGACAGCCTGCGCTCCCTCGTCGTTTCACATTACCTGTTGGATACCCGCGAGTTCATGGTTATCAACCACACGGATTGCGGCCTAATGCACACCACGGAACTGGACTTGCGCAACAGGGTCCAGAATCGCGCAGGGACCGCGGCGATCTCTCCCGCGTTCTTTTACGCCTTTCAGAACATCGACGAAAATGTCCGCCATCAATTGCAAAAGCTCCGCACGCACCCCTGGATTCCTAAGGAAGTCGCCGTCCGCGGATTTGTCTATGATGTGACCACCGGAAAGCTACGTGAAATCAGCGACAGCTAGATCGCGAAGCGATGCACAAGGTGCGAAGGGCGACGCGCAATCAAGAGGGCTTGTCCCCCTCGCTCCAGTTATTCGTAACGCAGCGCAATAATCGGGTCCACTCGCATCGCGCGCCGCGCCGGAATGTAACACGCGAGCAACGCGACGCCCGTCAGCAAAATCGCCACTCCGCCGAACGTGACCGGATCCGTCGCCCCGACGCCATAAATCATTTTCGTGATCAGCCGCGTTAATCCCAGCGCCGCCACGACGCCTATGCCCACGCCAACGAGCGTAATCCTTATTCCTTCGCCCAGCACCAAACGCAGCACATCCCCGCTGGTCGCACCCATCGCCATGCGGACGCCGATCTCCTTCGTCCTCTGCCCGGCCAAATAAGAAATCACGCCATAAATCCCAATCGCCGAAAGCACAAGTGCCAGCACGGAAAACACGCTCAACAACATCATCGCCAGCCGCTGCGTGGCAATCGACTGCGCCACGATATCCCGCATGGGCCTCACTTCGTACACCACCGCGCTCTGATCGACCCTTTCTGCGGCTTCGCGAATCCCGCTCACCACTCCAAGCGGAGTGCCCGCCGTCCGCACAACGTATCCACCACCGTTCGCCAGCAGCGGCCAAAACTTATCCGGAACTTGCCACACGGAAAGATAAATCTGTGCCTGCAGATTCTCGTGTTCCCTTGATCCCAAGCCCCAACTCTCCACGTGTCCCACCACACCCACGATTTCCGCCTGCAAGTCCATCAATCCCAGGTTTAGACGTTTTCCAATCGGATCTTCCTTCGGGAAAAAGGTGCGCGCGAACGTAGCGTCTATCAAGACGACCGCCGGCGCGTGCTCGTCATCCTGCTCCGTAAACCCCCGGCCGCGCTGAACCGGAATGCGCATTACCTCCTGGTAATGCCGCGAAACCATCGTGAACATCGCAAATGGCATCTCTTGCTCCGTCGCCGGCTTGGGCCGCCCTTCTATCCAGAATGGCAGCTCCGAATCCCCGGACATCGGGAGCGTGCCTTCTATTAAGGAAACTGCCTCCACTCCAGGCACATTTTCCAACCCGCGAAGCGTCTCGCGATACTTTGTACGCAGTTGTCCCGCGGTCGGATTCGGTCCGGATGTAGAGGAGATATTGAAGGACAATGTGTTCCGCGGATCAAATCCCGGATCGATGCTCCAGAGGGCCGCCAGGCTGCGGATCATCAATCCCGCCCCGATCAGCAGCACCACCGCCATCGCCATCTCCACCACAACGAATACGCTCTGCGTCCGATGCTGGGCTCCACTCGAGCCACGGCCCCCTTCCTTCAATGTCTCGTGCATATCCGGCCGCATCGTCTTCAGCGCTGGGACAAGTCCAAACACAATCCCCGTTACCACGGAAATCCCTAACGTGAAAAACAACACATGCCCATCGATCCCAATCTCTTCGGTTCGCGGAAGAGTTTCCGGCAGCGCTGCAAGAATTGCTCGCGTGCCCCACTTCGCCAGCAGCAGCCCTATGCCGCCGCCCACGATGCCCAGCATCACGCTCTCTGTCAAAAGCTGTCGAATCACTCGCCCAGGGCTAGCGCCCAGAGCTGACCGTATGGCGAATTCCCGCGAACGCCCCGTCGACCGTGCCAGCAACAGGTTCGCCACATTCGCGCAAGCGATCAGCAGCACAAAGCTCACCGCACCCAGCAGCACCAATAAGATCCCCCGCACCGACCCAACTACGTCGGTTTTCAAAGGCACCATCGCAATTCCTGAGCCTTTATTCGAATCTGGATACGCCGCAGCCAGATTCTTCGCCACTGAATCCATATCCGCTTTTGCCTGCTCAAACGTGACTCCCGGCTTCAATCGCCCAATCGCGTTTGTCCCCATGCCAATATGCCGGTCGCGAAACGACGTATCCGTCCACTGTCCGATCGGCAGATACACGTCTGTCGGGCTCAACCCGGTAATCCTCGAAGTTGCAACCCCGACCACCGTATACTGCTTCCCATTCAGCGTAAGGCTCTTGCCCAGAACGTCCTGTGACAATCCAAACTTCCGCTTCCAAAGCCCATCGCCAAGCATCACTACCGGCGCCCCGCCAGCCTGGTCCTCTTCGCCCAAAATATTCCGCCCAAGTATGGGGTTGATTCCCAGCGCCGAAAGAAAATCCGCCGAAACCATGTGTCCGTGCAGCCGTTCAGGCTCTCCAGCGCCGGTCAGGTTATATTCCTCAGTTCGGAACGCGCCCAAGGCAGAGAACGAATGGTTGTCCCGCCGCCAATCCTCAAAATTCGGGTAGCTAATCGAACCCATCCCGGACGAATCCGAGTTCGAATACACCGCCATTAGCCGCTCTGGTTCTGGATATGGCAGCGGATTCAGCAAGACACCGTTCACCACAGAAAACAGCGCCGTATTCGCACCAATCCCCAGCGCCAGAGTCAACACCGCGATTGCCGTAAATCCCGGGTTCTTCAGCAAAACTCGCAACCCGTACCGCACGTCTTGCCAAAAATTCGTCATGAGCCACCCCCATGCCAC
>DATEWL010000166.1:0-4718 GCA_035258025.1 Candidatus Acidiferrum sp.
GCCAAAGACTTTGCCGCGGTCGCCGGGGAATGAGCGCGAGTGGCTCGATGCGTGTAAGGGAGGGAAAGTGAAGCCGGGCGGGAATTTTGAATTCTCGGGAATGGTGACGGAGACGTTGTTGCTGGGGAATGTCGCTTCACGTACAGGCGAGAGGTTGCATTGGGATCGCGCCGCGTTGAAAGTAACGAACTCGGAGGCGGCGCAAAAACTAGTAAAGCCAGACCGCCGCAAAGGCTGGGAATTGTAAGCTCTCTTTCGCTCGCTATGGTGTAGGCGGGACCAAATGAGTCAAGCTTCGTGAAGGTTGCGAACCGCGTCGGTATGCGTAGCCCGCCACAGCGGTACGCTAGCCGCTAGTGCAGCGATAACGATCACCGCTGCCCCAGCGAGCACCATCATTAGCGGGTTGCGCGCCGTTACGCCGAAGACCAAGCTCTCGAGCCAGCGGGCGGCGCTCCAGGCTCCGATCGCGCCGAGAACAATTCCAATCATCGCGAGGCGAGTGGCGTGCAATCCGGCCCAGCGAAGAATGGAAGAGCGCTGCGCTCCTACGGCAAGCCGAATGGCAATTTCCCTTTGCCGCGCGCTAACCCAATAATTCAGTACTCCGTAAATTCCCACTGCAGCCAGAAGCATCGCGAGTCCGCCAAAGAGCCCAAGCAACAGCGTCGCAAAACGCCTGCGCTGGAGCGTCGCACCCAGCCAATCTTCGGCGGTTCGCAGCGATTGAATGGGAACACTCCGGTCGAGGGCCGAAACCTGCCGGCGAGCGGCGTTCATCGATTGCGCCGGGTCGCCGTTGATGCGAAGCGTCACCACCATTGCCGAAGAGGGCTTCTGCGAAAACGCATAGTAGAACGTGGGCATTTGTTCAGCGTCGAGGCCCATCTGGCTGACGTTCGCTACCACTCCGACGATTTCAAGCGTTGGCCCCTCCATGTACGGACCGCCAACCTTGAGATGCTGACCTAACGCCAGTTGCGGATCAGACCACTCCTGACGCGCGAGCCGTTCGTTAATCATCGTGACCAGCGAGCCGTTGGCACGGTCCGACTCGTTGAAGTTGCGTCCCGCGAGGAGGCGCATGCGTGCGGCGCGTAAGTATCCGGCATCCGCGGTGTTGAATAGCGACAGCGGGACGTCGTCGCGCGCTGGCGTAGGTTTCTCGAGGATGGAATACCAATAGTCACCGCAATCGCCTCCGCCAGGGGGACAATTCACCAGGCCGACATCCTGAATACCGGGCTCGCCACGCAGATTTTGCGAAAGTTGCCCGTAATATTCGCGAACGCTGTCGTCGCTCTTATATCGCGATTCCGGCAACTGCAGTTCAATCGCCAGCAGATTTTTAGGGTCAAAGCCGTTGTCGGCGCGCTGCGCAGCGATCAAGCTGCGAACGAGAAGCCCGGAAGCGAACGCCAGGATCAGCGTGATGGCGATTTCCGCGATCACGAGCGTGCTGCGAAATGCTTGGCCGCGCCTCCCTGTGCCGGCGGTCGGGGAACCTTCTTTCAGCGCGGTAGTTAGGTCAACTTTTCCAGCATTCCAAACGGGAGCAAGTCCCGCAAGTAATCCGACGGCGACGGAAATCGCCGCCGCAAAAAGCAAGACGGGAATATCAAGCGTGGCTTCCGCGAGGCGCGGAATATCGCGGGGGCCAATCAGTATCAGCGTCCTTAAACACCACCCGGCCAGAAGCAATCCCAATGCGCCACCGATGGCTGCGATAACGACATTTTCGGTCAGCAGTTGGCGGACAAGCCGCGCGCGACCGGCGCCGATGGCCACGCGAACCGCGATCTCTCGGGCGCGCGCTGTGCTCCGAACGAGCAGAAGACTTGCAACATTGGCACACGCAAGGATCAGCACGAGACCCACTGCGCTCATAAGAACGAGCAGCGTCGTGCGAACGTCGCCGGCCATTACTTCAGTGAAGTACGCGGCATACGCGCGATGATCATCCTCCGGGCCTGGGTCGCTGAGCGCGAGCCGCTGCATGATGCCGTCGAGATTGGTCTTCGCTTGCGTCAGCGTTGCGCCCGCTTTGAGAAGGCCCACGGCGCGAATGTTTCCATGATCGCTGCGTTTGTGAGAAGTGCCAGCAGCGCGGCCTAGGGGCAGGTAAAAGTCAACGGCCCCGGTCAGAAATTGAAATCGAGGGTTCAGAACCCCGATGATCTGATACGACGTGCCATCCAGAACGACAGACTCGCCGACAACGGTCGGATCGCCGCCGAGTTTGCGTTGCCAGCAGTCGGCTGTCGCGACCACTGTCGGTGCAGCGCCGGGCTTATCGTCAGGGTCAGTAAAAAGGCGGCCGAGAGCCGGTCTCGCGCCAGTGAGTTGGAAAAAATCGCTCGTCACTAGCCATTCATGCGTGAGTACGGCGTCGCCTCGGCCAGTCAGCGTCAGGTCCTCGCCCGCGAACGCCGCCATGTTCTCGAAAGAATCGTTGTCGTGGCGCCAGTGCTCAAAATTGATCCACGTGATACTGATGCCAGAGGCCTTGGCGGTGGATTCGCCGAGCCACACAAGCCGCTCTCCGCTGGGATACGGCAGCGGGCGCAAGAGCACCGAATAGACCACGCTGAAAATCGCCGTGTTCGCGCCGATGCCCAGCGCCAGCGTCAAAATGACGACGAGAGAAAAGCTTGGTGATCTGCGAATGCCTCGCAGGCCGTAGCGGATGTCCTGCAAGAAAGTCTCGAAGCGCTGGAACTGCCAGGCTTCGCGCGTTTCCTCTTGCGTTCTGGTCAGATTGCCAAAGGCACGCCGCGCTGCTGCGCGCGCTTCGTCCGGAGGCATGCCGCCTTCGATATTTTCCGCGGTCATCAGATCGAGATGGGCTTGCATCTCGTCCGAGAGATCGGCATCAAGGCCATTGCGAAGATGCAAAGCTCGGCAAATCTTTGACCACCATTCGCGCATAAGGTTCACCTTTGCGGAGCCAGCACACGTGCCATGGCTTCCACGAAGCGCATCCATTTTGATTTGGCGACGATTAGTTGCTTGCGACCGAGAGGCGTTAAGCGGTAGTACTTCGCGCGCCGAGCGTTAGGGGATTTTTTCCACTGCGAAGTAATCCACCGGCGTTGCAGTAGACGCTGCAGCGCCGGATAAAGCGAGCCGTTGTCGACGAGGAATTCGTATTCCGATTGCTGCTCGAGGAATTGCGATATGCCGTAGGCATGGTTTGGAGCACTTTGCAAGCTGCGAAGAATCAAGACTTCGAGCGTGCCCTGCAGGAATTCGAGTGTTTTCCGTGGATCGTCTACCGTAGACACCCTACCTGTTTACGCTTGAGCGGGATTCTTGTCAAGCGATTAGCCAACGACTCCGCCGAGCACAGGGACAGGCCCCGCCGCCATCAGCCGCAAAGCCAATTTTGGTTGCCCGTTCGGATGGAACTAGAACCGATGCACCGGCCCGATCAGGTTCCAGTGAATGGAATACCAAGTCAGAAAAACACAAGCCGCCGCCACCAATGAAAACTTCACTCGAGAAATCACGCGGAGATCTGTGCGGCGCCAGGCGCGGATTCCAGCTAGTAGCGCGAAGATGCTGAAAAAAACTGCCAGGACGGAGAACCAATTCATAAGCGAGAAGTAGCTTTGGATCACGGGGAACGACGGCAATGCTTCGTTTTGAAGATTTACCGACAGCGCCACGAGCCAGATGGTGACAATGATCCAGAAGAAAGCGGCCACCCGCGGTCCGATGGTGAGCCATTCAGTGCCGGGTTGAGGCTTAAGCGGCGGGCGATTGCGGAAAAATAGTCTTCGGCCCAAGCGAATAAGGCTGGCTATGACTACCGCGAGCAGGATCAGCAAACTCACGGCCAGGGAAACTCCTATCAATGTTTTGTGCTCGTGCCAGGGGACGCGCTGGTATTGCACGCCAGGAAAGTTGACGGCTAAGCGCACGATTTTCCCTGATGAATCTCGAATGGCAAATATGCGAGGCTGATCGTCCTCGGCTTGCCAAAGATCTTTGCCGATGGGTTTCCATTTACGCGTATGGCCGCGCAAATCTTTAGCGAGATCGAGCGTGAGTACGCCATCTTTGTCGACGCTGGCGACCCCTTGGCTTGCGGGGTTCGAAATAGCCAGCTTGGTGCTGTCCGCGCGGCGGGTCGCTTGATAATTGCCGGCGATGTCTTTGAGTTCTTTGACGGGGAATGTTTGAAAGGGCAGAGCGGTGTAAGCAGGGAAGTAGCGATCCGCGAAGCCGTCCAATAGTTCGGCGCGATTGCGCGAGGCGGAGCCAGCGGAGTTGTAAGAAACAAAAACGATAAGTTTTTGCGTGGGCTCCATTAGGAACATGCTGTGGAATGCGATCAAATCTCCGTCATGGCCGATGAAGCGCAAATCATTGCGCCAGGTTTGATAGAAACCCATGCACATGGGCGGCAACAAATCGGAAGTGTCGAACTGTCGTGTCCACATCAGGTCGCGAGTTTCGGTTTTGAGGATGCGGTGCCCGTCGAGCTCGCCGCCGTTCAAGAGCGCCAGCCCGAATTTTTCCATGTCACCCGCCGTGGAGGAGACCCCCCCTGCGGGAGCGGGCTGGAAAATTTCAAAACCCAGAGCTGGCTTTTCCGTGGTGGCTCTGTAGCCGTCGGAGACGTACGGAGCGAGTTCCGCGGTCATGGGTTCGTTGAAGCTGGAATGCTTCATGCCGAGCGGCAGAAAAATGTGCTCGGAAACGTATTGTTCAAA
>DATEWL010000167.1:0-7482 GCA_035258025.1 Candidatus Acidiferrum sp.
AAGGCGGTGTGCTCGGTGTGCTTCCGGGTATCATCGGCTCGCTCCAGGCCATGGAGACGATCAAGCTGATTCTCGGCCGCGGTGATTCGCTCGAAGGCCGCCTGGTGCTCTTCGACGCACTCGCCATGAAATTCCGCGAACTCAAGCTGCGCAAAAACTCCAGCTGCCCCATGTGCGGCGAGCATCGCACCATCAACAAACTCATCGACTACTACGAATTCTGCGGCGTGCGCGGCGAAGAAGCCCCCGGCCCCGATGTGCAGGTTCCGGAGATTACTCCACGCGAGCTGAAATCCCGTCTCGACCGCGGAGATGATCTCTTCATTCTGGACGTGCGCGAGCCGCACGAATTTCAGATTTGCAATTTGAAAGGACACTTGATTCCGCTCGGCGAGTTGCCACGCCGCGTTCACGAACTGGACTCTTCGCGCGAAATCGTCGCGCACTGCCGCAGCGGAAAGCGCTCGGCGGAGGCCGTCGATTTCTTGCGCAAAGCCGGCTTCCGCAAAATCCTTAATCTCAAGGGCGGCATCCTGGCATGGTCGGATGAGGTAGACCCCAGCGTACCCAAGTATTGAGAACATTCAGCCGCTTCCTTGAGTTCCCGGCCAACTCTGCGTAATCTAGAGAGCGTGTTTGACGATAAGCGTCGACCACGCTCTCACTCTTTTCGGAGGCCCGAATGGCGGCTAGCAAGATCACCATCAACAGCAACGGATCGATTCGCGTGGAAGGGGATTTCGAAATTGTCGATCCCGAAGGCCGCGCTTTCGGCCTTGCTGGACGCACTGCCATTGGCCTTTGTCGCTGCGGCCACTCTGCCAACAAGCCATTCTGCGATGGCTCGCACAAGACCTCCGGCTTTAGCGACCCCGTTGTTGCTCGCGAACTCCCTCCCCCCAAACCCAAGCTGTAACCCATGAAAAAGGAAAGGAGCGAGACGCTTGACCTGTGAGACTGTCTCACACTGAGACGCTGCCCGTATTCTCGCTGATACTGTCCCAATTGTCGGTAACTCTAACGGAACAAAGATGATAGATTCCTTAGGCTCCTGTTTCTCAGTCCATCGTTGTGTCTCGCTGGTACACTCCCTGCCAGCCCTCCTCGCAATGCTCCTGTAACTAGCTAAAAATCAATTACTTACGGACTGAGATTTTCCCTCAAGAAAGGGCACAAACTTGCATTCTCATGGTGTTGTAGTTGTTTCTTTGGTATTTGGGGGGTTTCGTGGGTGGTTGGGGCCAAATCGTCGGGTTTCTTCGGAAGGAGCGTGCTCGTGTCCTGATCGCTTCCACCGTGGGCCTGGCCTTCCTGTTTTTTGGCGCCATCTTTTACTTGCGCCAGGCTGCCATTTCTGGCTCCCCTGAGATTTACCTATATCTCGAAGTCGGTGGCACACTTCTCAGCTTTTGCTACGCAGCCAACGCGTTGGTCAGGTTCCGCGGCACGCATGACCGCACCGCGCTCATCCTGGCATTTGGCTTTGTCCTCTCGGGAATCATTGAGACGGTCGGTTATTTCGGCCTGAACGATGTTCTCCAGGCCGGCCCGGCCGCTCTGACGAGAATCCCCATGGGTTGGATGGTCGGCCGCACCATTCTCGCCGTTTTCCTACTCTCCGCCATCGCCGTTGAACGTTACATTCCCAATGCCCGGCAACCCAGCAAAGAAACTGCAGGTGCATTGCTGGTGGTCGCCATCGCTACCTATCTTACGAGTGCAGCGTTTCTCGCCGCGCCATCGGCGCCTCTCGCTCATGCTGCCAGCTTCATCTCCCGACCTTGGGACTTGCTCCCCGGCGCTCTGTTCCTTTTTGCCGCCATTTGTTTCGGACAGCGTCTCCAGAGCAGCAAGAACAATAAGACTGCCGCAAGCCTGTACGACTACTCGCTCTTTGCCGTGGCGTCGCTCAACGTGGTTTGCCACGTCTCCGCGGCCTTTTCTCGCCATCTCTTCGATGGTCCCTTCTTCCTAGCGGAGTTGAGCAAGACCTCCAGTTACGTCGTCATGCTTTCCGGAGCGCTGCTGGATCAAGCGCGCCTCTTTGATCAGGTGCGTTCCATGGCCGTCAGCGATTCGCTCACCGGCCTCGCCAACTATCGCCGTCTCATCAGCGTGCTGGAAGCCGAGCTCGACCGTTCGCGCCGCACACAACGCCCTTTCAGTGTCGTGCTGCTCGATATGGATGGTCTCAAAACCATCAACGATCATTACGGCCATCTCACAGGAAGCCGCGCCATCGTTCGTCTTTCGAAGATTCTTCGCAGCCATTCTCGCGCCATTGATACCGCGGCGCGCTATGGTGGCGACGAATTTGCTCTCGTGCTTCCTGAAGCCGGTCCCGATATCGCCGGGCGGGTCGTTTCCCGCATCCGCGAGCGCCTTTCTGCCGAAGCCGAGCCACCGGCGCTTTCCGTCAGTGCCGGGGTTGCCGCGTTTCCTGAAGACGGCGATACGCCGGAAAAGCTTCTGGGCGCTGCCGACCGTGCGCTCTATGGCATGAAGCACCGCGGCAGCAGTAATGTAAAAAATCTCACGCGGATTGCCGCGTGCCTATGAGGATGAATGCTAGTCAAATCCAACAGGCACGCTTTCCCCTTCAACCGCGTCGAACGACGGATTCCCATGGAGATTCCCGTCCTTCTGGACGGCCATCGCCGGATGCCCGGCACGGAATCGACTTTTACGGAAAATGTGAGTGCGCGTGGCGCGCGGGTGGTGAGCACCCGCCGCTGGGAACACGGCGAACGGCTGACGTTCGTATCGCGCACCGGAGAATTTCGCTCCTCGGCCCGGGTAGCATACTGCGAACCATTGCAAGGCGACGGCTTTGCGATTGGCGTGGAGTTTCTCGAGCCGAAAGGGCGATGGGTTGTTTAATCCCCAAGATAGCTTGACGTAGATCGGCAAGCGGATAGGAGGGAATACCTGGAACAAGAGAAGTCAGAAAACTTGCGCAAAATTAAAAACATTTGAAGCGCCGTGCGGATCGAGAAGGAGCCGCCCGGCGCTTCATCTTTTTCGGCGCGATTGGACGTAGCGGCCATCAAATCACCGACTGGCGCGCCTTACGGCGTATACTGGCTAAGCTCTGCCTTTGCTACGCAAGACTTCCTCATAAACGCGAATCATTCCATCCACCATTTGTTCCGCGGAGAAGTTTTGTTCCACCCGCTTACGGCCCTCTTTTGCGAGGCTCGCCCCTAAATCCCGGCTTTGAAGAAGTCTCCTTGTCGCGGTGCAGATTTCCGTTACGTCCGGGCCTGAAACTAACAGTCCGCTCTTCTCATGTTCGATGACTTCGCCGAGCGCTCCTTTGTTGAATGCGATGGATGGAATCTCGTAGGCCATTGCGGCGAGCAACGAATTGTTCAGCGCTTCGAAAAAAGACGGCAGCAGGAAAACGTCCAGAGCCGCATACACACTTTCCACGTCCTTCACAAATCCTGGAAACATAACTGCATCGCTGAGTCCGAGTTCGTGTGCCAGCGATTCTAGTTTCTCGCGGGATAGGCCATCGCCTGCCAGCAGAAGCTTCGCTTCAGGAAATTCCTTCCGGAGTTCGGAGAGCGCTCGAATTAACCACTCCTGACCTTTGTCCGGCAGCAATACGCCGACGCAACCAAGCAATGGCGCCTCGCCGGAAATTCCCCAGCGCGAGCGCGCAGCGCGTCTTTGAGATTCCGTGAATGGCGGCGGAAGCTCCGCGCCTTCATAAACTACAGTCAATTTCTCTCGCGGCGCTCCCGAATCCGCCGCTTGTTCCGCCACCCACTTTGAATTTGCAATGATGCGAGCTGAGGCTTCGTAGCGCGCCCGCGAGGCCCAGCTCTTGCCAATGGGGTAGCCCACGCGGCGCGAAATCAAAAAGGGAATGTGCTTGTGCGCACCAGCCAGCCACACCGCCGAAACGGCGTGCGCTTCATTTGCGTGCACAAGATCAAATCTACGGCCCCGAACCAATTCACGAACTTTCCAAGCCGCGGGCACGCGAAACAACCCTCGGGAAACAGAATGAACCCGCACACCTCCCTCCGCCGCGCGTTCACCCAGCGCAGATCCCCGAGCGGCTACGAGTTCCGCTTCATGGCCGCGTGCGCGCAGCCCTTTCAGAATTAGGAGAGCCTGATTCTGTCCGCCGCGCCATGCCGTCTCGAGATCGACGAGCAACGCTTTCACGGCTTCACTCCGCCAGCACCTCGCTGCTCATGTTCGATCAATTTTCCTAGCTTCGCATATTTCAATCGCACCGATCTCGCCGCCATCTGCGCAATCAGCGCGCCGCGGTATCCATCCAGGAATCCGCCCCGCAAAAAATAAGTTTGAAACCAACTCCACGGCGTGGCCAGCCACATCGCGCCCTGCCAGTCTCTTTTCCCCGCCTCGAACATTTGTCTGGCCGCGAGCGCGGTGTATTGCTCCACATTCGCCTCGTGCTCCGCAAACGACCGCACCGTGTAATGCAGCAAGTTCCCCGTAAGCCGGCCCGGCTTACCTTCAAACCTCAGCGCTTCGTGGATGATTCCCGAAAACTCCGCTTTGTCCCTCCGGTAGAGCCGCCGCTGAAAGTCTGGATACCAGCCGGAGTGCTTAACCCAGGCTCCCAAATACCAAGTTTTTCGCGCCATTTCGTACACGCTGAATTTGGGTTCGTGCTTTTTCCAATCCAGCAGCGAAGTTTGCAACGCGCTGCTCAATTCCTCATCCGCATCCATCGACAAAACCCATTCATTCTGCGCACGCGTCGCCGCGAAATTTTTCTGTTCCGAATAATTTGTCCAAGCGCGTTCCAAAAAAGCCGCGCCATGCTCGCGAGCTATCTCCGGAGTCCTATCCGTACTTCCGGAATCCACCACCACAATTTCGTCCGCGATTCCCTTCAGCGACGCCAGCGCGCGCGGCAGATTATGTTCTTCGTTGAGTGTGATCAGGCAGGCGGAGAGGCGATTCATCGGGTGCGTCGGAAGCGCAACGCTATCGTCCGTATCTTACACTTACGATGCGCCGAGTTCAGATTGTAATTTGCGGATGAATAGGGCAGGGAAGCAATGTCACTTTTTCTGGAAGCTGACACGAATCCGGCTCTCACCAATGCGAAACTCCGAGCCATCTCGCAGCATGGCCGCTCGCACGCGCTCTTCGTCGTAAAACGTTCCGTTGGTGGAATCAAGATCCTTCAAGTTGATCACTTTGTCCCGCACTTCCAGCAGGCAATGGTGCCGCGAAATCTCCGGGTCACTCAACGGGATATCTGCGCCCTTCCGTCCGATCACGACGCGCGATTTCGCCAATCTAAAAAACCGGCCGTTCGCGGGCCCCGACGTGACTGCAAGGACAAATACACCATCCACAGGCAGCTTCATGCCATCGTCTTCAGGCGGAAGGTGCAAACCCGAGCTGGAAGCGTCAGCGCGGGCAAACGTGGGCAATGGGCTAATCACCACGGTTTGGTCAGGGCGCCACTTGACCTCCACAACCGTCGTTTTCCCGCATTTCGAGCACTTGAACTGCACCTTTGGATGGATGGTGGAGTCGGCATCCTTGAGCTTGTGCTCGGTCCCGCAATGAACACACTTGGCTTGCATCACTCTAATTTAACACTCGCGCCATGACGGAGTTGCCCTCTCTTCCTTCCCATGTTGCAAGGGTAATTTGCGGTACCCGCGAGCATCCGCCGCGACGCGCGGAGGCTCTGACCCGCGTCTTGTGCTACGATTAATGATTCCAATCCAAGCAGGAGAGTTTTGTGCCGGAACATATTTCGCGTAAGGAATTGAAGCAGGACAAGATCCATGACGCCATCGAGCACGGTGCCGAAGCCGTTTTTTCGCACACCACGGTACTCGCCGCGGCCGTCCTGGCAGTCGTGATTGTCGCCGTCGGCTATTTTGGTTGGCGCTTTTACACGGATCGTCAAACGGTGCAGGCTACCGCGGCGCTTGACATTGCCACGAAGGCTTACTCCGCGCGCATCGGTGCCGTGCCCGATCCCAACGATCCCAGCGAGCCGTTCTATCCCACGGAAGCCGCGCGCGCCGAGGACGCCGTCCAGAAATTTTCTGTCGTCGCCGAGAAGTATCCAAACACAAATCCCGGCAGGCTCGCCGCTTATTACGCTGCGCTCTGCTACGAAGACCTCGAACGTCACAATCAGGCTCTCGAGCAATTGAAAAAGCTCAGCTCCGGCAAGGACAAAGAGCTTGCAGCCATGGCGCAGTATCAAACAGGAGTGATTTACGAGCGTACGGGGAAGATCGCCGAGGCCGTCAAGGTTTTCCGCGCCCTGGCCGACCATTCCTCCGTTTTCGTTCCGCGCCCACTCGTTCTTCTTGAGCTGGCCGAGACCTTGCGCCAGAGTAATCCGAAAGAAGCCGCCAGTGTGTATGAGCAGCTCAAAAAGGAATTTCCGAACACGCCCGTCGCGGAGGAAGCGGATCGCGGCCTGGAAACGCTCGCGCCCCAGTCTTGACCCATGGCTCCTCTTCGCGGCAAGCTCGGGCGGACCGTCGAATCTTTCGAAAAAGTTTGAAGACATCTGACAATGCAAACGGACGGTAATGTCTCTGTCCGTCGCCGGAGCCGCTCATAGAACCACTCCCCACAAGCGCGCCATGGGCGATGCGCGTGGAACTCTCACGCGGACGCCGCTACCCTGAGTCACCGCATCCCTACCGCAGCGAATACGCGCGCGACCGCGACCGCATCATCCACTCCCGCGCCTTCCGCCGCCTCGAAGCCAAGACACAGGTCTTCACCATCCGTTATTCCGATCACTTTCGCAATCGGCTCACGCATACTCTGGAAGTCTCGCAGATCGCTCGCACGGTTGCCGCCGCGCTCGGCCTCAACACGGATCTTGCTGAGACTCTCGCTCTCGTCCACGACATCGGCCATCCCCCCTTCGGCCACGCCGGCGAAAAGAAACTCGACGAGCTCATGCGTGAACGCGGCTCGCGCTTCAATCACAATCTCCAGGCCCTACGCATCGTAGAGCAGTTCGAGAGCCCCTATCTCGATTTTCCCGGCCTGAATCTCACTTTTGAGGTCCGCGAAGGCATCATCAAGCACTCTCACGATTACACCGCTTCACAATTCCCAAATCTTGCCGAATATCTTCTCGATCTTCGCACCCCGCTCGAAGGACAGCTCATCGATTGGGTCGATGAAATCGCCTACAACACCGCGGATCTCGACGACGCGCGCGAGGCAGAGCTCCTCGATCTTGAGGTCTTGCGAAAAGAAGTCCCGATTTTCGCCGAGAATTACGCTCAGATCGACGCTGACTATCCTACCGGTCGAGAAAAGCTCAAATTCAATGCAGCCCTTAGGCTCGTACTGGATCACCTGGCCACCGACCTCATTGATTCCACGCAGCGGCGCCTGGTCGCTTCTGAAGTCGCAACCGTGGACGACATTCGCCGCGCCCCGCGCAGGCTCGCCGGTTTCAGCGATGACTTCGCCGAACGCAACGCGGAACTGAAA
>DATEWL010000168.1:0-12260 GCA_035258025.1 Candidatus Acidiferrum sp.
CAACGGTCAGACTCGTACTCCGGCGTAAGTTGCGCGTGATACGCGATGTACTTCCCATCCGGCGAATATGCCGGCCCGCCATCGAATCCCGGTTGTGTCGTGATTTGTTTCACATCGCCGCCTGCCACCGGAACTACGAACAAGTCTCCGTTCGTGCTGATTGCCTCCACGGGATCGGTCACCGCTGTAAAACAAATCTCCTTCGAGTCTGGCGAAAAACTCAAATCGCTGGAGCTGCCGCGTTCATCCGGGGGCACGTCGTAGTTCGCTCCCGCCGTCAAATCGCGCGGATTTCCGCTGCTATCCGCTGGGACCACAAACAAATGACTGCGCTTGCCTTCGTTCCAATGCGTCCAATGCCGGTAAAGAAGATGCTCCGCGACGTGTGCCTTCACTTTGTCTTTTTCTTTTTCGGCGTCCCGCGCGCTGTTGCACGCATCGTCTTTGCAGTCCGGATAAACTCCCGATGTAAACGCAATCGTCTTTCCGTCCGGTGACCATTTCACGATGTCCGCGCCCGTCGAAAGATGCGTCAACGGCTTCGCTTCGCCGCCATCCATCGAAAGCAGATAGACTTGCGAATCTCCGCTTCGCGATGACAAAAAGGCGAGCATCTTTCCGTTCGGCGACCAAACCGGCGACGAATCGTGCCCGCTCTGCGTGAGTTGCAGCGATGTTCCGCCCGCCGTTGGCATAATCCAGATGTTGTTCACGCCGCGATTCGCATCGAGGTCCGGGGTCGAGACGGTGTACGCCACCCATTTGCCGTCGGGCGATACTTGCGCTTCTCCCACTCGATGCATTTGGATCATGTCGTCGAACGTGATGGCGTGCTTCGCCGGTCCTTGCGCCAGCGTGCGAGTCTGGCTAGCAAGCAGCATCACAATGAACAAACTGCACCGCAAAAAGGCAAGTTTCATTGCATTTCCTCCTGATGGAGTACGGCGAGTTGCATTTTCCTGTGTATGACTTCGGATGATGTCACGATTCGTGCACGATTCCAAGCTTGTGGCCCCGCGCCCAAAGCCAGTTCAGCAGTGCGATGGCGAATGTGATGGACATCACGATAAGTTCGGTACGACCCATTTGCGCCAAAAGGACGGCTACGAACGCAAGCCCAAGCACCGTAAAAAACAGTCCCGCAGGAAGGCGAAACTTGCTTCCCTTGGGAAACTTTCTTCTCAAAACTGGCAGAGCGGCTACGACTGCTCCATACATGAAGAGTCGCGAGATTGCGGAGAGCGATGCGTTCCACCGGAAGTTTCCGCCGATCGAAAACAACAAAAGCATCAATGCAAAAACAACGATCGACAAATGCGGCGTCCGGAAGCGGGGATGAATGGCCGCAAAAAAAGAAGGGAAGTCTCCGCGTTCTCCCATGGCAAACGTGACGCGCGGCGTGTGCAACATGTTCGCGCTTAAGTACCCATAAACGGAAATCAATGTGCCTACGGCGACCAGAGTTACTCCGACCGGACCAAG
Source organism: Candidatus Acidiferrum sp. (assembly GCA_035258025.1). Taxonomy (GTDB): domain Bacteria; phylum Acidobacteriota; class Terriglobia; order Acidiferrales; family UBA7541; genus Acidiferrum. The sequence continues at coordinate 1,483 of DATEWL010000168.1, forward strand.
AAATTGGCGCGCAGAGTCCACCGCCGGCTTTGTCGTGGCGCCTGGATTTGCCAGCGTGAAAATCACGACGACTTGCACGCAAATGTAGAGTAAAGTCGCCGTCAGCATGGCGATCAAAAGCGCAATGGGCGCATCCTTCCGCGGATCGCTGGCCTCGCCCGAGGCGAAGAGCGCGGCCTCGAATCCTCCATACGCATAAACCATCAGCAGGATGGCCTGGAAGCAATTCGCCGTCGTTAGGGGAACCGCGGCCGGAGTCACGCGCACGCTCGGATGAAAGGCGAGGGCCATGAATCCGCCCGTAATAAAAAGTGTCAGAAGCAACACCTTCGTGATCGTAAAGAAATTGCTCAATGCATTTCCGCCGCTCACACCGCGGTAATTCACAGCGGCCAAAAAACCAATGAGCACCGTGAGAATCGTTCCACGTATCCATCCCCGAGTCACTACTGGAAAAAACGAACTCAAATAGGTGATAAATAAATTTGCCACACCGGAGCATGCCGTGATCCGCGATAGCCACGTCAGCCAGCCGATTTGAATTGCCGCGAATCGTCCGAACGCGACCCTCGTATACAGATAAGGTCCACCGGCTTCCTGAAAATACGAGGAAACCTCCGCCAAACAGGCGGCAATCACGGCCACGCCGGCAAAGGCGATCAAGTATCCTGCGGGGCTCAGTTTCCCGAGGTAGCCAGCGATGATGGAAGGGAGGCCGAAAATGCTCGCGCCAATCATCGTGTTGAGCATCAACGCAGCCAGGCTCCAGCGCCCGATGGTGCGAACCAGGCCGCCGGAGGCTTGCGCCAAGCCTGTCGCCTGCACGCTCAATCTTTTGCCGCAGCCACGGGAGGCGCCTTCATTTTTGCAATTTCGCCGAGAAGATCAGGCTTGCCGCTGATTCGTTCCAGATGGGGATACCGCTCGCCGCCGTGATAATTAACCGCGTATGTCTGAAAAAAATCTTCATTCTCAATGAGCAACTCAATCGGCGCCTTCCCGTTTTTTGTTTGCCGGATAGCCGCGTGGAGGTCGTCCGGACTCCACCTCCGGCCATTCACCGCAACCAGTTTCATTCCTGGCGCGATTCCCGCCTGCGCCGCAGCGGAACCAGGAATCACGTCGATCACCTCGTCGCCGTTCTCGCCTCCCGTGTCGCGCACCACAAATCCGAGCGAAAACTGTACATCCGTCAGATGCATGGCGGTTTCGCCGGATTCGCGGCTTTCGTTCGGCGTTTCGGTATACACCAGTTTCCATCCGCTATTTTCCAGGCCACCGAGTGGCGCGCCGGGTCCGTGCGAATTCACTCGCTGCGTAAAAAAAGAACGCCAATCGTAAGGAGCGATTTCTTGCAAGGCAGCGACGACATCGTCAAAGGTATAAGGCAGGATTTTCGGCCCGGTATTCTCTCCGCCCTCGAATTTCCTGCAAAAATCATCCAGCGATTTTTTCCCTTTCGTTTCCTGCCGGATGATGGTGTCCGCCTCCAGCCAGATCAGCGTGCCCTCATCGTAGTAATCCGTATCGCGCCGCCATGTCCGGTATTGTTCGGGCGATCCGTACAGCAGTTGAGCGGCAATCGCTGTATCCTCCAAGTCGCGCCACGATCGTCCCTTTCGTTGATCCAGATATGCCGCGACCCACGCGAGATTTTCGTGCAATCGTTCCGACGTCCAGCTTCCTATACGTGCCGAGAGCACCGTTCCGTAATATTGCGTCATTCCTTCGTACACCCAGAGTAAGTCACCTTTCATCGGCTCCTGATAATTCGGGGTTGCTAGCCCCGCTGGCCTTCGATATTTTCCGTTCCATGAGTGCGTGAATTCGTGCGGTAAAAGATCCGTCATCGCATCCGAAATGTTTGGGTCTTGAAAGGTGCGGCTTGGCACTCGGTTGTCGCTCGATTCATGATGCTCGACGCCGTCCGTTTCCACGTTATCGCTTTCCGTCAGCAAGAAATCGTAATGCCGGTAGTGCCGCGCTCCGAAGAGCGCTCCCGTTTCCGCAACCAACTGCCGCCACGCCTGGACGGTTTCCGGCGTGACTTCCAGCCCCGCTTCGGTTTCCGCGGCAATGTGAATGTGGTGCTCGGGCTTTTGTCCGGGAGACAAATCGATTGCGCGCATGTGAGTACCCATCAGCACGGGCGAATCGACTAAGGTCGTCAAGCTCGCCGGTTGAAAATCAATCGCTGCGCCGGTCGTGCTTGCCACCGGTAGCGCGGTTCCAAATTTCCATCCTGCTGGAATCTGCAAACTGGCTGTGTAAGTCAGATCGTCGCTCTTCGCCCCCTGCGGATAGAGGAGGACGGTGTACCAGTTCAAAAGTGCAAGTTGTGAGGTCGCAGAAGGGTTTTCTCGTCCCGAGCTGGGCCCAGCTGGAGAGACGTAATCCAGCGAGACTTCGAGTTCGCTTGTTCCCGCGGGGACTTGGCAATGAAAAGCGAACATGTCCACGTCATCGCGCCGCCATTCAATTTCTTTGCCGCTCACACGAAAGAACAGGCCAGTTAGGTTGACAATCGGCCCTATGGGAGCATGTTCTCCGGGAATCCATTTTGGATACACGAGTGTGAGCGGGCCTGCGGATACCGGGAAATTCAGCTTCGCATGGAAAATGTGTTTCGTGGCCTCCCGCAAATCCACGGTGAGCCGCACGGGCTTCCGCGCATCTTGGGCTTGCACCGGAACTGCGGAAAAAATGAGCGAAACAAGCGTCAGTTGAATCCAGCAAGGAATGCGCATGAGCATCAATCAGGTCTCCCCAAAGCTTGGCCAGCGTAGCATAATTTTTGGGCGGGCAAGCACGCTTGGCAATTCACCTGGCGTCAATTCGCGGCCGGCGCACGCAACCAAAGAGACCGCGCGAGTCTGCTACAATCGCTCAGCGAGCCCGCATGTCAATAGACGCCGCTCTTTTTCCGCGCAGTTTTCACCAGGCGTTTCCCGTCGCCGTCCGTGGGGAAGGATGCTGGCTTTTTTCGGCGGATGGAGGCAAATTTCTCGATGCGGCGGGCCAAGCCGCTGTGATTAACATTGGCCACGGCGTTCCCGAAATTGGCCGCGCAATGGCCGAGCAGTCCTCGAAACTCGCGTTTGCACACACTTCGCAATTTCATTCCCCGCCTGCAGAAAAACTCGCCGCCCGCCTCCTCGCGCTGGCTCCGCTGAATTTTCGAAAGGGTGGCCGGGTTTACTTCACTTCGGGAGGGTCCGAAGCCGCGGAAACGGCTATCAAGCTCGTCCGCCAATACCATCTGGAAAAGGGGCGGGCTGCACGTTACCGCATCCTTTCGCGCCGCCAGAGTTATCATGGCAGCACGCTGGGCGCCATGACCGTCAGCGGCAATGTTGCCCGCCGCGCGCCATATCGGCCATTGCTAGCAGAGTGGGGCCACATCGCTCCCTGCTTTTGCTATCACTGTCCATTCGAAAAGACGTTTCCTCAATGTCATCTCGCCTGTGCTGATGATCTGGATTCTCTCCTTGCGGAAAACGACGCAGACTCCGCCGCCGCTTTTATTCTCGAACCAGTTGTTGGCGCAACTCTTGGCGCTGTGGTGCCGCCGGAAGGCTACGTTGCACGCATCGCCGAGATTTGCCGCAAGCGCGGCATTCTTCTCGTCGCAGATGAAGTTATGACCGGCATGGGCCGCACCGGCAAGCCTTTCGCTGTGCAACACTGGGGCATCGAGCCGGACATTATTCTTACTGGGAAGGGAATTGCGAGCGGCTACGCTCCGCTCGGCGCCGTTCTCGTTGCGCCGAATGTTGTTGAAGCTATTGAAAACGGCACCGGAACCTTCAAGCACGGATTTACTTACCAGGCCCATCCGGTTGCAACCGCTGCCGGCAACGCCGTACTGGATTACATCGAGTCGCACAATCTCTACGCACGCGTCGCTCCCGCGGCTCTATCGCTTTGCACCGCTCTTGCTCCGCTACTTTCCCATCGTCACGTTGGCGATATCCGCGGGCTTGGTCTGCTCGTCGGTATCGAATTCGTCCGCGAGAAGCTTACGCGCACGCCTTTCGATCCATCGCCAGCCATTGCCGAGAAAATCCGTTCGGCCGCGATGGAAGAAGGCGTTCTGACCTACCCAACGCAGGGCTGCGTTGACGGGACGCGAGGTGATCACATTCTTCTTGCGCCGCCTTTTATCATCACGCCCGAGGAATCGGCGCTCGTCGCCGCGGCGCTGGCTTCAGCTCTCGCGAAAGCGTTTCCTGATTAACGTGTCGCCGTTTTTCTTATTTCTAGCGTAGTCTGTTCGTGTATTTTCCGGAGGAGCTGAGTCACAATGCGCCGTCTCTCTTGTAACCTTGCACTGCTGCTCTGCGCGGGCTTCCTAACTGCCTCATTCGTTCCGGCTCAGGAAAAGTCTGCCGCTAAGCCCCGCGCACGCGATCTCGGCGTTCCATTTGATGGGACTCCCGGTCCGCTCAACGCTATCACCGACGTTTCCGGCGTTACTGTCGGCCACACGACGCTCATCTCCGGTGAAGGAAAACTCCAAGTTGGCAAGGGGCCGGTGCGCACAGGTGTCACCGCAATTCTTCCTCGCGGGAAAGATACGATGTCCAATCCCGTTTTCGCCGGTTGGTGGTCGCTCAACGGCAACGGCGAAATGACCGGCACGACTTGGGTTGAAGAATCAGGCTTTCTCGAAGGACCAGTGATGATTACTAACACGCACAGCGTCGGTGTGGTTCGCGACGCGGTCATTCAGTGGCGCGTCAATCATGGCCAGCCCGATCCCACCGGCTATTGGTGGTCGCTTCCCGTGGTCGCGGAAACTTGGGATGGCTGGCTCAACGACATCAACGGTTTTCACGTCAAGCCCGAAGACGCTTTTCATGCGATTGACTCGGCGCACGGCGGCCCCGTCGAGGAAGGGAACGTCGGCGGCGGCACGGGAATGATTTGCAATGAATTCAAAGGCGGCATTGGAACTTCTTCGCGCAGGTTCGAGATCAAGGGTACGAGCTATACTGTCGGCGTTCTTGTCCAGTGCAATTACGGCGTCCGGCCGAATCTCCGCATCGCTGGAGTCCCTGTCGGAAAGGAAATTCCTGAAGAGGCTGCTTACAGCTCTGCTTCTTTCGACGACCTGGATCGCGGATCGATAATCGTCGTCGTCGCAACCGATGCGCCGCTTATCTCACACCAACTGAAGCGCTTGGCGCGCCGCGTGTCTCTCGGCCTGGGCCGCAACGGCAGTATTTCCGGTAACGGTTCCGGCGATATTTTCATCGCCTTCTCGACGGCAAACCCCGGTGCGGACGGCGCGGATCACGTGGTCGAACTCAAGATGCTTCCCAACGATCTGATTGAAAAAGTTTTCGCCTCGACCGTGCAGGCCACTGAAGAAGCTGTGATCAATGCCATGGTCGCTGCCGAAACCATGATCGGCATCGAAAATCACAAGGTCATTGCGCTGCCGCACGACAAACTGCGCGAGGTTCTTAAGAAATATAATCGCCTCGCGCAATGAGGCTCCAGCCAAATCTCCCGAGCGCCATCAGCGCCACAGAATCAGTGCGCACACACTTTTTCCGCAACTTTCTTGGGCGCATGACTTTGTTGCTTTCCGTAGCTCTCTTGTCTTGTTCCCGTTCTTCCATTCCGGCAACATCTCTCGCCATCACGCACGTCACGCTCATCGACGCTACCGGCGCCGCTCCCCAGCCTGACATGACTGTTTTTCTTGCCGATGAGCAAATCGCTGCCATCGGTCCTTCAAATTCCGTCTTCATTCCGCGTAAAACAAGGACCTTTGATGCGACTGGCAAATTTCTCATCCCCGGCCTCGTCGATATGCACGCGCATCTCACCGGCGCGTCCGAGCCCACCGGCAGCCGCGAATTTATTCTTCCGCTCCTTCTCGCGAATGGGATCACGACAGTGCGTGACATGGGCGGCGACCTTGAATCCCTACTCAAGCTGCGTCATGAAATCGAGCGCGGCCAGTTGCCGGCTCCTCGCATTTTCTTTGCGGGTCCTTATCTCGATGGAAATCCGCCGTTTTTCCAGCCTTCACTGGTGGTCACGAATTCCGCTGAAGCCGCCGATGATGTTCACTCTCTGATTTCGCGCGGCGCCGATTTTATCAAAGTGCAATCCAATCTCAGCCGCGACGCGTATTTCGCCATCGCGAAAGTCTCCCGCGGCGAACACGTCACTTTCGTTGGACACGTTCCCGATCGCGTTACCGCTGGCGAAGCTTCCGATGCCGGACAGAAAAGCATTGAGCATCTCACCGGGGTGCTTCGCGCTTGTTCGAATGAAGAGCCGCTTCTCATTCGAAAACAGTTTGCTGCCGCCCCCAAAAAGGGGACTAAGGTGCAATCCCGGGACCGCGAACTTTCGTGGCAGAGGGAGTTGTTGGAGAGCTATTCGAACGAACAGGCGGCAGCGCTGATCGCAAAATTCATACAGAACCGGACCTGGCAGGTTCCCACGTTGATCCTGCTCCGTAACGACGCTTTCCCTACGCCCGAGACGGATCCTTCGCGGGATCCTCGCCGAAAGTACATTCCCCTGCAGGTTCTGGCGAATTGGCAAAAGGGAGCGAAGGATCGTGACAAAGGCGCCACGCCGCTGGAATTCTCTCTGCGTTCCAGCCTCATGCAAGCATCGCTTCATCTCGTAGGTAAAATGAACACGGCGGGAGTTCCCGTCATGGCTGGCACGGACACTACTGCTCCATTTATTTTCCCAGGTTCCAGCCTGCATGAAGAATTGGCCCTTTTGGTTCAAGCAGGACTGACGCCCATGCAGGCGCTGCAAGCTGCAACGAAACTCCCTGCGGAATTTTTAGGCAAGCTGCAAACGCAAGGCACCGTCGAGCAAGGCAAAATCGCCGATCTTCTGCTTCTCGACTGCAACCCACTCGACGACATTCACAACACGCAGAAAATTCGCGCCGTTATCCTGCGCGGCAAACTGTTAGACAGAAACACGCTAAACGAACTCTTAATCAAGGAAGAGAACTTCGCCAAAGCTCATTAAACTGAGCATAGTGACCTGCGAAATTATCGGACGCGGTTCCTGTGCGTTCGTCTTGCTGAGATGAGTGTCAGTTAGTTTTCACAAACGTTCTAAATGACTGTCCCCGCGGTCTTCCTTGCCGGATTGAAAAATGGGAGTGCCACTACTTTTGCTGAAACCGTATGCCGAACAGTTTCGACGGTCATCTCGATATTCACCGTCGCTCCGACAGACGACTTATCGCGGCTTATACACGCAAGCGCGATCATCTTCTTGAGCGTTGGCGACCACGTTGTTGATGTCGCCTTGCCGATTTGTTTGCCGCCCTGATAGACGGGCACTGCGACGCGCGACGCTACGCTCGGCACTTGTGGGGCCATTCCCATTTTGTCGTAAAGCGCCTCGACCTCGTTCCAATTGATCTCCAGACCCACCAGCGCGCGAGCGGCGCCACCTTTCTTCTTTTCCCGGGCCAACGCCTCTCGACCGACAAAATTATCTTTCTTCAAGTCCACCAGTTTTCCGAGACCAATCTCCGCCGGCGAAAACTTTTGCGATTCGATCAGCGCTTTTTTGCTCGATGTATAATCCACTTCGATCAAAATCAATCCCGCTTCTATCCTGGCGATATCCAACGCAATCATTCCCGCTGGATGAATGTCGAACGCTTTCCCTTTTTTGATCAGTTCATCCCACACTTTTCCGGCGTTTTTCCAGGGCATCCAAATCTCAAATCCCAGATCTCCGGTGTACCCCGTTCGCGATATGTCTACCGGGACGCCCGCGATTTGCCCGCGTGTCACGCGAAAGTATTTCAAGTTTGCTACATCCGCGTCCGTCACGGCATGCAGGAGTTTTCCCGAGGTCGGCCCCTGCAGCGCCAGAGCTGCCACCTGTTCGGAAATGTCTTCGATTTGGACGCTCAGCGCCAGAGCGTTCTGCTGAAACCAGCGCAAACTCGGATCCGCCGCAGTCCAGCGGTACTCGTTTTCGCCTAGGCGCGTGATGGTGCCGTCGTCAATTACTTTTCCTTCTGGGTCGCACCAGCAACAGTAAATCACCTGATCGATCGCTACCTTATTAATGTCGCGTGAAATGACGCGGTTCACGAAGCGCGTTGCGTCGCTTCCCGTGACGCGGTATTTAAAGAGCGGCGAAATATCGATCAGCGCGGCGGAATTGCGGATGGCGTTGTACTCGTGCTCGTGGTGCATCTCGTACACGCTGACGGTGTAATAGCCAGACCATTCGCGGTAGTTGAGGCTCTCGCACAGGGCGAGCGTTTTCTCATGAAAGGCAGTTCCGACTGGCACGATTCCTCCGAACTCTTGTGCGGCGCACCCCGCAAGAACAAAATGGGATTATAGGTGTGAACTTCGAGACTCAGCAAGCTGTTGTCCGGGCGTGTGTCTATGCTCGGCAGGCGCGCCAGCTCCTGCGTACGCTAGCTTGTCTGAAACCACCCAGATAGAATAAAAGATGGAAACGGGGAAGAGGCGGGATGCAGATGTCAGGCAACGGCGCAACGCAGGCAAAAGTTCTAAGGCTCGACGCGAAGGACAATGTCCTTGTTGCGCTGACCGATTTGCGTAAAGGCGAAAACCTAAGTTATTTGGAGGACGAATACCTCCTGTTGTCCGACGTGCCCGCTAAGCATAAGTTTCTGACACAAGACGTAGACGCCGGCGGCGACATTATTATGTACGGCGTGCTCGTGGGTACGACTATCGAGAGTCTCCGACGGGGCGATTTACTTTCCACACGTAACATCCGTCACGCCGCCGCGACTTTCCACGAAACGGAAACGACCGGTCCCCGCTGGACTCCTCCGAATGTTTCGGCATGGGCGGACAAAACATTTCTCGGATACCACAGAGATGACGGCCAGGTGGGTTCGCGAAATTACTGGCTCGTCCTTCCTCTCGTCTTTTGCGAAAACCGTAATCTGGCCGTCTTGAAACAGGCGTTTGAGGAAGAATTGGGTTTTGCGGCTCCTCAGATTTACCGCAGCCAGGTTGCGGAGCTGGCCCGGCTTTATCGCGAAGGGAAGTCGGACGAACTGAAGAAAGTCGCGTTCGGTGAGACGCAACGCGCGAGCGCTTCGCCCAAAGTTTTTCAGAACATCGATGGCATTAAGTTTTTACTGCACGAGGCCGGATGCGGCGGGACACACGAGGATGCCAGGAATCTTTGCGGTCTACTGGCAGGCTACATTCACCACCCAAATGTCGCCGGGGCCACGGTCCTGAGTCTGGGCTGCCAGCATGCGCAAGTTCCCATGCTCCTCGAAGAGATCAAGCGCCGCGACCCGAATTTCAAGAAGCGGGTCTTGATTTATGAGCAGCAGAAAAGCCCTTCCGAAGCGGCGATGATGACCAAGGCCATACGCGAAACCTTTTTGGCCATGGTTGAGGCAGACAAAATTATGCGGCAGCCTGCTCCACTTTCAAAGCTCACACTCGGCCTGCAATGCGGCGGGTCCGATGGTTTTTCGGGGCTCTCGGCGAATCCCGCGATCGGGCACGTCTCCGATATTGTCGCGGCGCTTGGAGGCATCGGGATTCTTTCCGAGTTTCCGGAGCTCTGCGGCGTGGAGCAGCAACTGATTGATCGCTGCGTCCGCAAGGAAGTTGCGGACCGCTTTGCTCACCTCATGCGAGACTATGCAGCCCGCGCCAAGGCAGTGCGCGCGAGCTTTGAAATGAATCCTTCGCCGGGCAATATCCGGGATGGATTACTGACGGATGCGATGAAATCCGCGGGAGCAGCGAAGAAAGGCGGCACCTCTCCCGTCACCGCGGCTGTGGACTATCCGGAATACTGCACGGAGCCGGGATTAAACCTCCAATGCACGCCGGGGAGTGATGTGGAATCCGTCTCAGCGCAAGTAGGCGCTGGCGCGAATGTGATTCTCTTTACGACGGGGTTGGGCACACCCACGGGCAATCCGATCGCGCCGGTTCTAAAAATCTCGACTAATTCGAATCTCGCGCAGCGCATGGCTGACATCATCGACATCGACACGGGCGGCATCATCACGGGCGAGACCAGCATCGAGCAAATGGGCGAAAGAATATTGGAACGAGTGATTCAGGTTGCCAGCGGGGAAGCTCGCACAAAAGCGGAATTGCTCGCTCAAGACGATTTTATTCCGTGGAAACGGGGTGTCTCGCTTTGAAAAAGGATCAGCTCCAGCCGTGAAAGTCCTTTTGCTTTCGAAATACAAGCATCTGGAAATTGCTGATCTTCCTGACCCGACGCCGGGCCACGGCGAGGTGCTCGTAAGAGTGGCCGCTTGTGGAATCTGCGGCAGCGACGTTCACGGCTACGATGGTTCCTCCGGCAGGCGCATCCCGCCCATTGTAATGGGACACGAAGCCGCCGGAACAATCGCCGCTGTGGGAGAGAGCGTAAGCGGATTTGCGGAAGGCGACAGAGTCACGTTCGACTCGACCATTTTCTGTGGAGCCTGCAGCAACTGCCGTCGCGGAGACGTGAATCTGTGCGACAACCGCCAAGTCCTGGGAGTTTCCTGCGCCGAGTTTCGACGCCCCGGAGCTTTTGCAGAATACGTTGCCGTTCCTTCGCGCATTGTTTATCGCTTGCCCGAAAATCTTTCGTTCTATGAGGCCGCGATGCTAGAGGCGGTGTCGGTCGCGCTTCATGGCGTTTCCTTGGCGCAGATTTCGAAGGGCAGCACGGCCTTGGTTGTCGGAGCTGGAATGATCGGTCTGCTCACTCTGCAGGCGTTGCGTGCTGCGGGATGTTCGCGCGTTTTTGTCACC
>DATEWL010000169.1:0-7746 GCA_035258025.1 Candidatus Acidiferrum sp.
GAGGAAACGCATCGGCTCGGGAAGAAAGTCGCCGCGCATTGCATTGGGTCTGACGGAATTGCGGCGGCTTTGCGTGCCGGCGTGGACACGATTGAGCATGGAGACGGTTTCACCGACGCGCTTCTTGATGAGGCCGCCCGAAAAGGCGTGTATTGGGTGCCGACGATTACGGTGGGCGCGTACGTCGCGCCGGGCCGCGGCGGAAATTGGGTGAGAATGGTAGACCTGGAAAAAACGGCGTTCCAAAAGGCATTGAAGAAAAATGTGAAGATCGCTCTGGGAACCGACGCAGGCGGCTTCGATTGGAAACAGTTGAATGAAGCGGAAGAGTTCGTGTACTACGCGAATTATGGCATGACGCCGATGCAAGCGATTCGCGCTGGCACAGTGGTGCCTGCGGAACTGCTCGGCTGGAGCGACAAAGTGGGCACCATCGAAGCAGGGAAGTGGGCGGACATCGTGGCGGTCAGCGGCGACCCGCTCAAAGACATCACGGAGCTAAAGCGCGTAAAATTCGTGATGAAGGCTGGAACGGTCTACAAGAACGAGGCGCACTAGCCAGCGAAGGGAGGCCACGAGACAATTTGGCCGCCTACCGTTGGACCGCGCTGCGCGTCTAACAATGCTGGAATTCATCGGCAAGAAGCGGAAGACGTCAATGCAAACTCTTTGGCAGGACTTGAAATTTGCCTTGCGGATGTTGAGGAAGAATCCGGGATTCACGGCAGTGGCGATTCTTACGCTGGCGCTGGGAATTGGCGCGAACACCGCGATCTTCAGCGTGGTCAACACCGTTCTGCTGGAGCCACTTCCTTACAAAGATCCTAAGCGGATCATCAACTTGTCCGGAATGGATCTCAAGACGAAAGCCAGCGGCGCATTCCTGTCGTACACGAAATACACGCAAATCCAGGAACAAAACAAAACTCTTGAGAACATCGCGGGTTTCTATCCACTCACACTTAGTTTGGTGACTGAGCGCGAACCCGAAGCCGTCAACGGCGCGCGCGCTTCTATCGATTTTTTCCGCGTGTTGGGAATTTCTCCGGCACGAGGGCGAACTTTTCTGCCGGAAGAGGAGCAGGATGGAGGCGCGGATGTCGCGGTCATCTCGGACGGATTCTGGCACAGTCATTTCGCGGGCGATGCGGCGGTGCTTGGCAAGACTTTGGTGCTTGACGGGAAGAACGCGACCATCGTTGGTGTCTTGCCTTCCAGTTTCCATTTTCCCCTGCAGTTTCCGGAGCCGAACGTTTGGCTTCCTCGCCCTTCAGAGACGGTTCTGCTGACGCCCGCGCAGATTCGCAGCGGCGCGAGCTACTTCAACGTGATTGCGCGATTGCGCCAAGGGGAAACTTTGGCGCGCGCGAGGGCGGAACTCGACGCCATCAATGCGAGTTATAAGCAGCAGTATGGGAGCAACGTGGATGCCACGAAGTTTGGAATTTTTGCGCAGACTCTCGAAGACAGTCTCGTGGGTGGGTTGCGCCCTTCGCTTCTCGTGCTGCTGGCTGCTGTGGGGTTCGTGCTTTTGATTGCTTGCGCGAATGTCGCCAATCTTTTGCTTGCTCGCGCTACCGCGCGTGAAAGGGAAATCGCCGTGCGAAAGGCGCTCGGGGCTTCCGGCGGACGGTTGGTGCGGCAGTTACTGAGCGAGAGCATTTTGCTTTCGGTGTGCGGAGGCGCGCTTGGAGTCCTGCTTGCCGCCGCGTTGCTGCCTGCGGTGCGTTCGATCAGTCCGGGTACCGTGCCACGCCTTAGCGAAGCGAGAATCGACGGCCTGGTGCTGATTTTTTCGCTGCTTCTTTGCGTCGCCACGGGAATTATTTTCGGACTTGTTCCCGCGCTGCAAACATCGAAGAAGGATCTTCATGAAATTCTAAAGGAAGGCGGCCGCGGTTCGTCGGAAGGTGGAGGACGCGGCCGCTTACGCGGCGCGCTCGTCGTGGCGGAGATCGGGGTCGCGCTTGTGCTGATGACCGGGGCGGGGCTCTTGATGCAGAGTTTTGCGCGGTTGATGCAGGTCAATCCGGGATTCTCGCCGAAAAACCTGACGGCTTTTCCGTTGACGCTTCCGCCTAGCCGGTACTCGAAACCGGAACTTCAGGCGCAGTTCTATCGGCAACTTCTGGAGCACGTGAGAGCGATGCCCGAAGTGCAAGCGGCCGGCATTACGAGCTATCTGCCGCTTGCAGGAGCAGCACGTTTTGTTTTTGTCTGTCCGGAAGGCCACGTTTGCGAGGGAGTTGGAAAAGATCCGACCAGTGCGGTGCGGCAAGTCAGCGCCGGGTATTTCGAGACGGTTCGAACGCCGCTGCTCAGTGGCCGCACCATTGATGAGCAGGACATTGCAGGTGGAGCGCCCGTCGTCGTCATCAACGAGACTGCGGCCAAGCATTTTTTCGCCGCGCAGAACCCCATCGGCAAACATCTCGCCAATTCGCGCGACATGGTGCAACGGGAAATCATCGGCGTTGTCGCCGATGTGAAATTCAACGCTTTGGACGCCGCCAATGTGGAAGAGATGTATTTGCCCATGGCGCAGGTTCCTTGGCCGCAAACGGCGCTACTTGTGAGGTCGGAAGCCAACTCTCAATCACTTGTCGCTGGAGTGCGCGCGAAGATTGCGGAGGTTGATCCGAATCTTCCCGTCGCTGGAATCTCCAGCATGGAAGAAGTCGTCGGAGCTTCGGTCGCACAGCCGAAATTGACGATGCAATTTGTCGGAGTTTTCGCGGGATTCGCATTGTTGCTGGCGGCGATCGGAATTTACGGAGTGATGGCTTATACCGTGACCGCGCGCGCCCAAGAAATGGGCATTCGCGCGGCGCTTGGCGCGCGGCCTGCCGACATTCTGCGACTCGTGGTAGGGCAGGGAATGCGTATGACTTTGATCGGTGTCGCGGTCGGAGTTGTCGTCTCGCTGGCGCTCACGCGTTTACTGGCCAGCCTGCTCTTTGGCGTGAAGGCAACCGATCCGCTTGTGTTCAGTGCCTCAGCGCTCGTTCTGGTGGGCGCCGCATTCGTGGCCTGCTATCTTCCGGCTCGCCGGGCCACCCGAGTTGATCCGGTTGTCGTTTTGCGATACGAGTAGGATTTGCCGACAGCACTTCGCAAGCGGGGCATGAAGAGCGGGGCCCCCGAGGCGCAGCGTAAACAAGCCCCGCCCCTACAAGGGTTGAGATGGGCGCATGCGCAGGGTCAACACCAACACAATTGCGGTGAGCAGGCTAAAGATGACATACAGAAATCCTGGCGTGAACGAGTGCGTGCGGTCGAGAAAATAGCCTATTACGGACGGAGTCACAAAACTTCCAAGATTGCCGATGGAATTGATGAGGCCGATGGACGCCGCTGCGGCCGATTCGCCGAGGAATACTGAGGGGATGGGCCAGAAGGACGGAAGAAAAGCGTTGGCGATGGAAGCGACGGTCAGACACGCGAATGCAAACCAAAAATGGGAACCGGAAAGAATCGTCAGAGCGAACGCTACGACGCCGAACATGAGCGGAATCGCGGTGTGCCAGCGGCGCTCGTTAGTACGGTCGGAGTGCCAGCCGTTGAAAAGCATGGCGAAGAGCACGGCGACATAGGGAATCATCGATAGCATGGTTACGGCCAGATTCGACATGCCGGACGAGCGTTTGAGAAAAGTGGGAAGCCAGATCGTCAGCGAGTAGATGCTGCTGACAGCGAAAAAATAGATGAGCGTCAATTGAATGACCGTCGGCTGAAGCAGCGCTTCCCAGATTTTGTACGAGCGCGCCGCTTTTTTCGCAAGGGCTTCCCGTTCGAGTTCAGCGGTGATCCATTCGCGTTCCTCCGGCGCGAGCCAGCGCGCTTCGCGAGGCCAGTCGGTCAGATAAAAAACCGTGGTGACGCCGAAAACGATCGCGGGAATTCCTTCCACGATAAAAAGCCAGCGCCAGCCCTGCACACCGAACCAGTGGACACCGAGCAGCCAGCCTCCGAGCGGTGAGCCGATGATGTTGGCAACGGGGATGGCGATCATGAACGTCGCGCAAGCCTTTGCGCGGTCCTCGGAGCGGAACCAGTGCGTTAGATAGACGAGGATTCCGGGGAAGAAGCCGGCTTCGGCGACGCCCAGCAGAATCCGAACGACGTAGAAATGCATGGGCGTTCGAATGAACGCCATCAGAACGGTGATTAAGCCCCAGGTGGCCATGATGCGTGCGAACCATTTGCGAGCGCTCCAGCGTTCGACGATGAGGCAGCCGGGAATTTCGAAGAGCAAGTAGCCGACAAAGAAGATGCCTGAGCCGAAGCCGAAGACGCGATTGCTGAAGTTTAGATCATGCGTCATTTCGAGAGCGGCGTAGCTGACGTTGACGCGGTCGAGAAACGCGATAACAAAAAGAGTGAAGAGAAACGGCAGGAGGCGGCGCGCAATGCGGCGGCGCGCGGCCAGGCCAATTTCATTTGTGGAAGAAGGCAAATTCATGCCGCTTGGCTTCTAACATACCGAAGCGCGGATTGCACGCGAACGAAAGACTTGGTGGTGGATAAGTTTCCGGAAACGCGTTAATCGGGTATGTGGATTACTTCCGAGGTTCCCCGTTATTCGGGAGCACTTGCAGAATACTCTCCGATGTCCGAAGCTCGACCACATCATCAAGGGATGCCGTCGTTTTTGTTAACCAGGGAGATTCCGTGCATGGACCGTGCATGATTGATTTATCGGTCACAGCCATCAATCACATTCGGGCTCGCGTTATCGAAGCGGCTCAGCCAGGGCGAGCGTGGCCTAGGCCGCGACCCCGGCCATTTTGCGAAGACGATCATTCGCGAAATACTGGGCCTGGCCTTCTTCGACAGCCTGCAGAACGAGGCCGGCGACGAATTCGGGCTTGTCACCATCGGCGTAATGAGCCGAGGGTCCGCCACCTGCTGGATTGCCCATCCTGTTTTTGCCGAAGTTCGTCGCCGTGATGAATGGGTAGATTTCACTGACGACGATGCGGTCCTTTTCCAACTCGGCGCGCGCGGTGAGACTAAAGCCAAGAAGCGCACGCTTCGACGACGAGTAAACACTGTATTGAGGAAGAGTCATGAAAGCAGTTCCCGAATTGATGTTTACAATGCTTCCGCCACCCTGGGCCCGCATCACCGGAATCACAGCCTGCATTGCGACGATTGGTCCCAGGACGTTCAGATGAAAGATTTCGTCAAAAAGCGCAGGTTCAATCTCCTCTATTGCGGCCGCATAGCTACGGCCTGCATTGTTTACGAGACCGTCGATCCGGCCGTAATGCTGGTGCACAGCGCCTACGGCTTCCCGCACTCGATCAAACTGTGTCATGTCTACCGTGAACGGCAAGCTGCCTGGAAGCTTCTGCGCTAACTCTTTCAGCGCATCGGTACTGCGGGCGAGAAGGGCGACTTTCGCGCCGCGAGCAGACAGAGCGTTTGCCGTCGACAGCCCTATCCCCGACGAAGCCCCGGTCACAATGAATACGCGATCTTTGATTTCCATGGTTTGATCCTCCCAATTCCAACGACTAGGTGCGTCGCGCCGCAGACGCGGTAACTGTATCAGCTTCGAGATAGTTCATTTGTTCAAGATCCGCAATCAATCCGGGACCCGTGGGGCGCCATCCCAGCCGCGCCTGTGTTTTGGCGCCCGAAGCCGCCAAGTCGAGCCCCACGAATGCACCCAGCCAGCCGAAATGCTCCGCAGCCTGCTCGGGCGACTTGCTGACCACCGGAACCTTCAGTCCACGGCCTATTACTTCGGCGATGTCTCGAGTCGGGACGCCCTCCTCCGCAACGGCATGATATCTGCCTCCGACGGAACCGTTCTCTAGCACCAGCCGGTAGAGACGGGCAGCATCAAGCCGATGTACCGCCGCCCATCGATTCATGCCATCACCGAAGTACGCCGAGACGCCCTTCTCGCGAGCGAGAGCAATGGCATAGGTGACGAGTCCCTGCTTCTCCGGATCGTGAACCTGGGGAAGTCGAACCACCGACACGCACACGCCACGCGTCTGCAGCGACGCGGCCGTCGCTTCCGAAGCGCGAGGATACGAATCAGACACAGGAGCAGGCGGATCGTCCTCGGTCGCCAACCGACCGTTCGCCAGAAGCGCAAGCCCGGAGGTGACGATCAATGGCCGCTCAGAACCGACAAGGGCGGCGCCAAGCGCTTCAATCGCACGTCTGTCGATCTCACAGTTCTCTTTGAATTTCGAGAAGTCATGGATGAAGGCGGTGTGAATCACGCCGTCAGCGGCGGCCGCTCCCTTTCGCAAGCTCTCCAGGTCTTTGACATCACCTCGATGCACCTGGGCACCAGCGGCGATCAGAGACTTGGCCCCAGCTTCTGAACGAGCGAGGCCCAGCACCTGATGCCCCGCGCCGACCAACTCCTTCACGACGGCCGAACCGATAAATCCCGTAGCTCCTGTCACAAATATCTTCATTGTTCGTTCCTCCTGATCCTTAGTGATCCTTAAAACCTCTCTCCGACCATTTCTTCGCTTTTCTTCCACAGCGCTTCAGCGTTGTTTGGATCGAGCGCATAACCGCGCACGCCTTCGGTCACCGCGAACATTCCTACGTTGTCCGGCATGATTTGGCTGACGTGGCAGTCCTCGCAATACTGGCCGCCGATCTCTTCAGCGTGAGCGACGACTCCCGCCCACACCGATGTTGCGGCACCTTGCGGAACCGTCTTCCGTAGGACAGGTCCATTACCCGCCGCAACCCGTTCTTTGTTGATTTGATCGACTAGTGCCTGAAGGCGAGCTGGATCTGCATAGCGCGCCAGTTCCGTTTGGATCACCCCCGGATGCACCGCTGACGCATGCACGCCGCGTCCACGGTGGCGCCGGTCAAACGCGACGGCGAACAGAATGTTCGCGGTCTTCGAGCGCCCGTAGGCGACGAACGGATCGTAAGGCGTTCGCGCGAAATTGGGATCGTCCAGATCGGCGTTCGAAATACGATGGCCCCCGGAAGAAAGGTTGATCAGTCTGCTGCCTTTGCGCAGAAGCGGTGCAATCCGGTTGACCAGGACAAAATGGCCGAGATGGTTGGTGCCAAACTGCATTTCAAAGCCATCCGCCGTGTGGCCAAAGGGAGTGGCCATCACGCCCGCGTTGGCGATAACCACGTCGAAGAACTGCCCCTTCGCCAGCAGCTCATCCGCACATTCACGCACGCTTTTGAGGCTAGCGAGATCGAGCGCAACAAGCGCGAAACTTCCGCCGGCAGTCGCAGCATCTCTTCTGACCTGTGCGGTCGCCGCTTCGGCCTTTTTCAAATCGCGCGCGGCACCGACGACGTCTGCACCACGCGCTGCCAGCGCGCGTGCCGTCTCAATGCCCAGACCCGCCGAAACGCCGGTCACGAGGATTCGCTTACCCCGCAGATTCACGCCGGATAGAACCTCGTCCGTTGTCGAAGTCGCTCCAAACACATCCACCATATTCATATTTTTTTCTCCTTCGGGCGGCTCGCCCAGATTGGGCCCGGAGATCGGTATTGACAAGCCGCCGCATTTCGAATAAAACGGAGAGTGTCTCCGCAATGTATAAGATACACGGAGACTGTCTCCGGTTACAAGTATTTTTGTCATGCCCCAAAAACATCGAAAACCCGTCAAGCGAAAGCCCCGCGCGGATGCGCAGCGGAATCGCGAACGGATTCTCGAAGTGGCGAGGGAAGCGTTTGCCCGGCACGGCGCAAACGCCAGTCTTGACGACATCGCCAAGCAGGTAGGTG
>DATEWL010000170.1:0-3843 GCA_035258025.1 Candidatus Acidiferrum sp.
CGCTGCTTCCCAATCAGCTTGCGCGGGTGAACTTCTCACAAGTTCAAAAACTTGTGAGAAGTTCAGGCCAAACCTCTTTAAACCGGTATTTGTTGATCTCTCTTAGGCTGAGGTCTCCCGGAGCGTCCTCAGTGCGCCGCCCCAAGCGATGACTTGATCCAGCATGTCATTAACAGACTGTTCTTTTGTTGGACCGGGCTTGAAAACGCTGAAGTTTTCGAAGTCGGTAAAAAGAGATAGCAAGACCTGGTTACGCACAGTGGCCATTTGCACCTCCGCCAGAATGAGACGCAGATGCTCGACCGCGCGCGCCCCGCCAGCACCGCCGTAGCTAACGAATCCAGCCGCTTTGTTGTTCCACTCAGCGAACAGAAAATCGATTGCGTTCTTGAGCGCGCCGGAAGTTCCGTGGTTGTACTCTGGCGTGACAAAAACGTAGGCATCGAAAGAACCAATCTTCGCAGCCCATGCTTTGGTGTGAGGCTTACTATATTGCCCCATCGAGGGCGGCAGCGGCTCGTCGAGAAGCGGCAGGTTGAAATCCTTGATGTCCACGAGCTCGGACTCCGCGTCGCTGCGCTTTTTCGCGACTTCGCAAACCCATTTCGCGACGGCTTCACCGTTTCGATTCGGGCGCGTGCTTCCGAGAATGATTGCGATCTTTATCATGATATAAGTAACCTCCGAGTTTTGACTTCTCCCCCTACCATGTTTGTTGTGTTCCAGTTCCTTTTATATTGTGAGTTCGTTAGCAATGGTGACGCCGCTGTCTCAGATGCCAGCGCGGTTCGCACCAAAGGAGCCACGCGCGTCCCGAGTAGCTCGATAGCGTGCATCAGCTTCGCGTGCGGCAAGTCCGCGACGCTCATCTGGAATGTAAGACGGGAAATGCCGCCTAATGACTCGTTCACGCCGAGAATTTTTTCCGCGACAGTCTCCGGATCTCCTACGAGCAGCGCTCCGGTCGGTCCCAGCAGGGCGTCGAAATGTGCGCGAGTGACTGGCGGCCAGCCGCGTTCCTTCCCGATCTCAGAAAAACTTCGCGCGTAACCGGGAAAGAATTCGTTTGCCGCTTTCGATGCACTGTCGGCGACATAGCCTAGCGAATGAATGCCAACCTTGAGCTTACCTGGAGAGTGTCCCGCGCGCAACCCAGCTTCACGATAGCGATCGATCAGTGGCCGAAAGCGGTGCGGTTCTCCGCCGATGATCGCAACCATTAGTGGGAGCCCGAGCATGCCGGCCCGAATAAAAGAGCCCGGCGTGCCTCCGACACCGAGCCAAACCGGCAGCGGGTCCTGCAGCGGCCGCGGATAAACTCCCTGTCCGGTGAGTGGCGCGCGGTGTTTGCCCGACCAGTGAACGTGCGTGTTCTCGCGGATGTTCAGAAGCAGATCGAGTTTCTCGGCAAAGAGCGAATCGTAGTCCTTGAGTTCGAGCCCGAAGAGGGGAAATGCTTCGATAAATGAGCCGCGCCCGGCGACGATCTCCGCCCTTCCGTTGGAAAGAAGGTCAAGTGTCGCGAACTCCTGGAACACGCGCACCGGATCAGCCGCGCTCAGGACCGTGACCGCACTCGTTAGGCGGATACGGCGCGTTCGGGCGGCGGCGGCGGCGAGCATCACGGTCGGCGCGGAATCGAGGAATTCGCGCCGGTGGTGTTCGCCGATGCCAAACACATCGAGGCCTACCTCGTCAGCGAGCGTGATTGCTTCAAGCAACTCGCTGAGATGTCGCGCCGGATCCACGGCTCGACCGCCGGCGTCAACGGTTGCCGCTACGAAACTGTCTATGCCGATCTGCATTTGTTGGTGATTCCTGTTCAAGCAGCAACGCGCTGTTGGAAGAGACCGGCGAAGGCGGAGCGGACACTCAGAAACAAGACGATCCAGAGCACCGTCACGACAATTGCCAGAGGCAGACCGCTCGGAAGCATCAATGTGTGGATGAGCAGAATGTTGACGATGATCGGAGCGAGTAGCGTCAGCGCGAGTGGGACGTAGCGGTTGACCAGGAGCAGGACCGCCGAAATGATTTGGAGCAGAAATATCGGGACCAGATAATGGGAGACAAAGAGCGCCCCGACGAACTGGCCGGCCGTTCCGGAGGGCGGAGAGCTGGGAATGAAGTGGAGGAAGCCATTCAGTCCAAAGACAAGAAAGATGATACCAAGAAGAAAACGAGCGATAACAGCAGTGATTTTCATGTTAGGTTGTTTTGTTCGATAGACAGTATATTGATATCAATTCAGTTTATATCAAGATAAAATCGAAATGAGGCGGAAAAAGACAACTCCAGGGCAAGACTCCAGCGGCGTGCATGTCTGGCTCGTTTTTATGAAAGCGTTTCAGGCGCTGCTCCCGCACGCCGCCGGGAGCGTCAAGCGGACAAAATTGGGCGACTCCGATTTCCGCGTACTGGAAGTTCTGCTGCATAAGGGACCGCTCCCGGTCAATACGATCGGCCCGAAGGTCTGGCTCACGCCGGGATCGATCAGTGTTGCGGTTGATCGGCTGGTTAAGAAAGGGCTCGTTTCGCGCAAGGATCACCCCGACGACCGCCGGGTGCGCAAGGTTGAACTGACACCCAAGGGACGGGCGCTGATTAGCCGGGGATTTGGCGAGCACGCAGCCGCGATGGAAGATGTGGCCAACGTCCTTTCAAAAAACGAACGGCTGACATTGCTGCGGCTTTTGAAGAAATTGGGCAAACACGCAGCCGAAACTCGCAAATAAACGGGTTCCAAGTGTGGCTGGCAAACGCCTGCTCTTTCGCCCGCTGACCGGCACGACGTACGCGCCGCCGCCATTGGCATCGCCCGCGCCACGAAGGGCGACGTGACACCTGCCGGAGAAAAATTTCGCGAAATCTTGCGGCAGATTTCATCCGAAGCGGATCGTGACAAGAACAACCGCTTTCTAAATCAGTTTTGGGATGTGGTTAGCACGCGAGGTGAACCGTATTTCAAGCATGTCGGGTGAGCGGTTTCTTTCTCAGAACCCTCCTCATAGGGGGTTCCCATCGCATAAACAGCGTCCCATGGCGGAGCCCCTCTGACACTGAATCAGACCTGCGCCAGACCGCCATCGACGAATACTTCGCATCCTGTCATAAAGCTACTGTCATCGGAAGCCAGGAACAAGGCCACCGCAGCCGTTTCGTCCGGGTTTCCGACACGTTCAAGTGGTGCCTGACTGGCAAAACCGGCAAGAAGAGCTTCTTGCATTCCCGTCTTCGCCAGTCCATTGAGAAGACCTGGCGTCGTTGTAGCCCCCGGCGAGAGCACATTGACCCGGATGCCTGTACCCTTCAGGTCCAGGGCCCAGCTTCTAGCAAAATTCCGGATGGCGGCCTTCGTTGCGCTGTACACGCTGAAGGCGGGCGTTCCCATAGAACCCGTAGTCGATCCCGTGAGTATGATGGAGCCGCCAGACCGCATCAGCGGAAGTGCCTTTTGCACCGTAAACAAGGTTCCTTTGACGTTCACATCGAAAACCTTGTCGAACTGCTCCTCGCTGATTGCGCCCAAAGGACTCATATTGCCTATCCCTGCGTTGGCGAACAGTATGTCCACATGCCCCTGCTCTGCCTGCACGGTTGCGAACAGCCGGTCGAGGTCATCCAGGTTTGAAATGTCGCCCTGAACCCCCGTAACCCCGGAGCCGAGGGTCGCTACCGCCTTATCCAACTCGTCCTGACGCCGACCAGTGATGAAGACGTATGCACCCTCGGATACAAACCGCTTCGCAGTCGCCAAGCCGATGCCGCTATTGCCGCCAGTGATGACGGCAATCTTTCCTGTGAGTCTTCCCATATTCCGAGTCTTTCGTATTTCATGAATCA
>DATEWL010000171.1:0-16002 GCA_035258025.1 Candidatus Acidiferrum sp.
CGTTCGCCCATGTCACAGCGGAGGCAGGAGAGGTCTATTACTTTGGGACGCAAGCGTTCGTGAAGGCGAGCACGACGCGCTTGGAAATCTATCCGATTGACAGCGATCAGGCCAAGTACCTGATTGCTTCTATTCCGCTGAGCGTATCGCAGCCCAAAAAGTGACCTGCACAGCTGCGGGCGAGAGGTAAATTGACTGCGGATTCAAACTGATCCACGACCACATCTCCTCCTGGTTTGCGCGGAGATGCGCGGCTGTGCTACACATCTTGCATGCCTGATTTTGCTGCTCCTGTTGAACGACTTATCGATGAATTGAAGCATCTCCCCGGTATCGGACAGAAAACCGCACAGCGCCTGGCTTTCTTTATTTTGCGCTGCCCTCCGGAGGACGCACTTGGGCTGGCGGACGCCATTCGCGACGCCAAGGAAAAGATCCGCGAGTGCTCGGTGTGCAGCAATATCACGGAAAATGATCCATGCCACTTCTGCACGGGTTCGAATCGCGACAAAAAAATGATTTGTGTGGTGGAAGAAGCACACAACATCATGGCGATCGAAAAAACCCGCACGTACAGCGGGATGTATCACGTTCTAGGCGGCTCGTTATCGCCGCTGTCGGGACGAGGGCCGGAGCAGCTGCGGATTAAGCCTCTCATCGAGCGGCTGAAGGGCGGGACGGTCGAAGAAATCATCATTTGCACGAATCCGACTGCGGAGGGCGAGGCGACGGCGGTCTATCTATCTAAACTGTTGAAACCGCTGGGCGTACGCGTGACGCGCATCGGGGTCGGAATTCCAGTTGGTGCCGATTTGGAATATGCCGACGAAGTCACCATGCTCAAAGCCCTCGAAGGGCGTCGAGACCTTTAAAATCCGTTTTTCTGAGCCTACCGTCCTCAGCAAAGAGCTGAAAGTTAGTCTGAGTTTAACGTTTGGTTGTCCCTCTCGTATGCTCCCCCGATGCGATTTTGAGACACGGTCGGATGCGTTCTAGTACGTATGGACGCCTCTAGCCAACGGACCATTTTGGGTGTAGAGTCTGATTCCCGCGGAGTGGTCCCCCACCGCAAGGAGGTGCGCTATGCCAGGCTTGGCGCACTACATGGCGCAGTACGATCACGAGCATTCTTCCGGCTGGAATAAGCTTCTCCACGGCCTGGGTATCCCCATGATTTTTTCGGGGATTATTCTGCTGATTTTCATGAAGTGGATTTGGGGAGCGAGTTTTTTTGTAGGCGGCTGGATTTTTCTTTTTCTTGGACACAAGATCGAAGGAAACCATCCGGCGTTTTTTCAAGGACCGATTTATTTGCTGGTAGGACCAATCTGGGTCGCAAAGGAAGCATGGGAGTTCCTCACTGGAACACACCGTACGCCGGCCTCAGACGGTACAACAACCAAGCAGTCGTGAGCGATCTGGGAGTTCGGCCCAAACTCTAGGAGCGGCGACGGTGTCCATGGACGAGCAGAGCGGCAATCTTGCCGACGAAACAGCGGAAATGATGTCTGAATCAGTCGCACATCAGAACGAGGAATTGCGGAAGCGCCGCAGCACGCGAATCATGCAAGCGGTTCCACTCGCAGTGACGGGTGTGGACGCGCTGGGTCGCCCTTTCACGGAACGAACCTCGACGCTCATCATCAATTGCCACGGCTGCCGCTACCAATCGAAGCACTACGTTTTGAAAAACATGTGGGTGACGCTCGAAGTGCCGCATCCGGAAACCGGGCAGCCTCCGAGAGCTGTGCGCGGACGCGTAGCATGGATTCAACGGCCGCGCACGGTGCGGCAACTTTTCCAGGTGGCGCTCGAATTGGAAGTTCCGGGCAACACTTGGGGGATCGCGTTCCCGCCGCCGGATTGGTTTGCGCCTTCCGAAAGCAAACGTGTTTCGAGCGCTCCCGAGGGCGCGCATGATGTTTCTCAGCGGGCCCCGGACACTACAGAAATCCACTTGCCGCTTACGGAACCGGAGCCTGCCGCGACGGTTGCGCAAGACAATCTGCGCATCTTCCCTGCTCCGGCAAGCACTACGGATGCCTCGTTGCAACTGGCAAGGCACATGGCGCGGCTGATGGCCGACGCGAAGCAACAAATCCAGGCCACGGCGCGCGAAGTAGCGGCGCAAGCCGTCGCCGCCGAGCGCCGCGTGTCGATCGAGGAGTGGGAACAGAAATTCTCAGTTGCGCGGGAACAACTAGCGCAACAAGTTTCCGCTGCGGTTGCAAAAATTCAAGAAGAGTCCGACGCGCGTTCGCGCGCAGCGCATACCGCAGCCGCGGAAGCGCTGCAACGAGAGCTTCCCCGCTGGATCGCGCCGCAACTCGAAGAGCTCACGCGGGCGCTAACACAGCAGATTTCGGACCGCGGCACAGCGGAGCGCACCGAACAAATGCAGCATCTCGCGAGCGCCGTGGAATCGCTTCGCGCACTTTGCCAGCAGGCGGAGGAATCCGCTGCCCGGTTGCAAGCACAAACACAACAAGCAGAAACACAAATCGCCAATCGCGCTGCGGACTCGATCCGCGAGGTGGACGAGGTAGCGCGGCAACGCGAAGTAGCGGCTAACGCACACCGCGAGGCCATGAGCGAGGCTGCCAACGAGATTAGACAGCAAGCCATGGCTTCACTTTCAGCCGCGCAGTCCTCCTGGCAGTCGCATCTCGACAACGAAGTGAAGGCGGCGCACGAACTTTGGCATTCGACGGTCGAAAGCACACTGGCCGCAGCCCAGGAGAAGGCGACAACGGGCCTCGACGAACACATCCGCACCCGCGTGTCACAAATGCAGGAAGAGGCGGACCGGCAGACCGCAGGTGTCCGCGAATCCATCGCCAGCACCGCGGCCGGGGCCGAGCAACGCATCGCCGCGTTGCGCAACAGTTTCCAGGAGGAAGCCGAGCGGCAAAGCGCGGCAATGCGTGAATCCATGACGAGCGCCGCAAACGAAGTCGAACAGCGCTTGTCCGCGTTGCGCAACTCTTTGCAAGAGCAATCGCAGTGGCTGGAAGCCGCTTTGGTGCGCGCCGCCGAATCCAGCGAGCGATTGGAAAACTTTTCCACTCGCGCCGAAACATCACAGAGGCAAGCTCTCGCCGGCTTTGAGTCACAAGTCGACGATCTGCTCAGCCTTCATCGCAACGAATTGCACCGCCAGTCGGAGACCCTGCTCGAAGAACTCAACGCGCGCATCCGCACCACGTTTGAAGAACACTGCCGGCTTGCGATTTCGCGGTTCGACCAGCAGATCGACTCCATGGTGCAGCCGCACATCTCGAGAACGGATGAAGCAATTCACCGACTCGCGGGTGGCCGCTCGCTTCTCGACGCGGCGTTGGCATTGCAACAGGACCGCATCCGCACCGAGGCAGACGAAGCCTTCGCGGAATCTCTCGCGCGCTTCCGCGAAAACCTGGGCGGCGTGGATGAGATTCTGCAGGAAGCCGCGCAAACGGTTGCGGCGCGTAACCTGGCCGAGATTGAAACCAGAGCGTCCGACCTGAAGCATCAGGCGGTCGACGACCTGATGAAATCCGCCGAATGGTACGAGAAAAAGGCGCAGACGCAGATTCAAAGCCTCACCGAAAAAACCGTTGAGCAGGCTGAGAATCAGTTTCGGGAGAAGGCTGGCGAAGTCTCCAGCGTTTTCGCCAGCGAGCTGGATCACTCCAGCCGCAGTTTCATCGGCCACACCCAAACGCAAATGGAAGAGGTCGTGCGCGACGCGTTCGAACAAGCACGCTCTCTCTTTGCGGAAGCTGCGGAAACCACAACCGCGGCCTTCACGGATGAGATTCAGCGCCAGGCGCGGCAAGAGCTCGATGGTTTCGGCCAGGAGACGCAGCGCTCGCTGGGCGAAACGCGCGTGCAACTCGACGCGGCCCGGGCGGAGTTGTCGCAGAAAGTCACCGCCGAGCAGGAAGCATTTTTGCGCCAATTCCATGCTGGCATGAGCAGCGCCGTGGAACGAGGCGTTGCCGACGCGAACGCGAGGGTAAAGGCCGGAATGTCGCCGCTAATCGAGTCCTGGCAGTCGACGGTGGAGGCGCATCGAACGGAGATGCACAAGATATACGGCCAAATGAGCAATCAGGCTGCCGAGCAGCATCGCAACCGGCTCGAGAATGTTTCGAATCAGTGGATGCTCGCGACCGTGGCCAGCCTCGATCACCAATCGCGCGAGGCGGTCAACAGCATTGCTGCAAAAGCCGCGGACACGCTGCGAGAGACTTGTGCCCAAGTCTTTGCCGGCGTAGGCGAAACGTTGCGCGATCGTTTGCAGCAGATTGCGTCACACTTGACGACTCCAGAGCCGCCAGTTTCCGATCCGCAGATGACCCGCTCGCAAACCGCCGGCGGCGGTGACCGCTAGTTTTCTCTCCGATTCTGAGGGATTCGCCTCGCAGCCCGCACACACGTATAATTAGAGATCTTGATCACCTATGGCTAACCGAGCGTATCTGCGCGTGTGGACGCGCGACTTCTCCGAAACTACTTTGATTGCCCAGTTCGCGAGATTTCTCGCGACGGCGCCCCTTTCCGCCTCGGAAAACGCGTTCAAGGAACTTATCGTGCAGCCCGTCGATGCCACCGAGCTTTCGCTGGCCGAGTGGGACCTGAAGGACCTCGGCTATGGCGCACCGGAAGTCGCGGCACTGGCAATTCAGCACCTTCACCCGGACAGCGCCTACATTGTCAACGCAAAATGGGATCTCTGGGGCTTTGACGTAGAGAGCCTCAAGTGGATGCATAAGCCGGAGCCGTTCATGCTCACGTGCCACGGACCCGAATACGACGGCGGCATCGCCGCATCCGACGGAAACTTCACGGCCGACCTCGGCTTCGAGCACTTTTTTACGGGGCATGGCGGCCTGCTCGCTCCAGGCGCGGCTTCGAATCCGTTCGAATCGTCTGATCACCCGCTGGAACACACATTTCGCCAATGGATGTCGGTCCCAGCCAATTTGAAGGAATATCACGCAAAGACCAGGGCAAACATCCAACAGTTATTCAATTGGGTCGAGTCGATCGAACAGGCTCTGCCCGTCGAGCGTACAGAGCTGTGGTCCGAAGGCGAACAGAATTTCGAGGCGCGGCTGGACGCGATTCTGGCGCAGCGCTAACTGCAACTGTGGCCATCGAGGAACACGCGTCCGGTGGGCGCTTCCACGAAGGGCTGGCAACAGATAGAATCGTTAGATTGCAGGTCTGGCTCTCAGGCGCAGAGCGTTCCACACGGAAGGAAGCCTCTGAACACGCCGGAAAAGGATGGCACGCCGGGCGTATAGTTGGTATCACGCCGACGGCAACATGTCACTGATGGACGAATCAAAAACTAACTCTGATTGTTCGGCTATCGCTCCTTGCTCCCTTGCCCCTTTCCAAACGAAGCGCTGGGCGGGCCTCTCTCGCTTTGGTGCCGGTAGCCGACGCATACTTTTGGGAATGGCAGCGAGCTCGCTCTCACTCGCATCCTTGTTGCTGGCCGGTTGCGGCGACGATCCCGCGCCAAAACCGGCAGCGGAAGAGCCGGCGAAACCCGCGGCGCCTGCCGTGCCTGAAGACATGCAGGCCGCCGCACAAAATTTGCTCGGTAAAGAGACGCAAGTCCTTGTGTTCGGAGATCTGGCGAAAACCGGCAAGCAACAGTTTCTAGCAGCCAACGTCGTTCCCAAGACGCCAAAAAATGACATCCCTGGAACCATCGTGACGCGCGCAGTACTCGCCGAGGAAACCGATGGCAAATGGTCGGAGCTGCTGCGCTGCGATGAATACCTGAAAAATGCCAGGGGCTATCTTGCCCTAACACCGCTATCGGCCGTCGCCGGGTGGAAAGTTCAGTACGATCAAGACCCCGTCAAAGGAATCCAGTTGTACTTCACGCCGATCAAGAGTGGCGCCGATAAGCACGTACTGCCGATCGGCATCGCGTGGAATCCCACGACAAAACGTTACCAATCGCTGGACATGACGTACGAGCACTTCCTGATGGAAAAGCCATCTCTGGATACAGCCAGGTCGGTGCTCCGATGAGCGCGGCGGCAGCCACCATTGGCGCAACTTCGGCGGCTAAGAAACCGCCGAAGTCCTCCTCGTGGAAAAATCTCGTCGGTTTGGTTCCGTATCTCGCGCGATTTCGTGCCGCGACGGCGCTGGGAATGTTTGCGCTTGTGGTGTCAAGCGTGGCGCAGAACGTGATCCCGCTGGCAACCGGCGTCCTCACCGACATTCTCGCGGGAAGCAGCAGACCGTTCGAAAAAAGTGCGCAAGGCCAACTGCTGGCCGATTCGTGGTTGAGCCGGATGATTCCGTACTACTCTCCACACAGCCGCCGCGCGTTGGGCATTTATTGCTTGATGCTAATAGGACTCGTTACCTTACGCGCGGTGCTTTCTTTTGTGACGCGCTGGGTGTTGATCGGCGTTTCGCGCGACATCGAGTTTGATATCCGTGGCGACTTGCTCAATCGCCTGCTTCTAATGGAGCCGGAATTTTACGTGCGCAACCGCACCGGCGAGTTGATGTCTCGCGCGACCAATGACCTCAACGCTGTGCGCATGGTTCTTGGCCCAGGAATCATGTACAGCGGGCAAACCATCATCGGTATGGCGCTCGCGATTATCGTCATGTCCCAGCTCTCGGGCTCGCTCACGCTTTGGGTTCTTCTTCCCGTGCCTATCGTCGCCGTGGTCGTGCAGCATTTCGGCAAAGTGATTCACGAGCTGTACGAAAAAATTCAAGCCTCGCTGGCGACGTTGTCGGCAAAGGTGCAGGAAAATCTTGCCGGTGTGCGCGTCGTACGCGCTTATGCGCAGGAAGAAGCCGAAATTCGCGGCTTTGACGAGCCGAATCGGGAGTATGTTTCGCGCAACGTTAAACTGATTCGCACTTGGAGCATGTTCATGCCTTCGCTCCAGGCTCTCATCGGCATAACGTTTCTGATTGTCTTGTGGCAAGGCGGCCATCTCGTTCTCCGCGGACGAATTTCTCTCGGCGCGCTTATCGCCTTCTACAGCTATCTCGGCATCTTGGTCTGGCCGATGATTGCCCTTGGATGGGTCACCAATATTTTTCAGCGCGGCGCGGCTTCCATGGGCCGGTTGAATTACATCCTTGCAGCAAAGCCCCAGATTGACGACCGCGCAGCCAAAGTGTCCGCCGAGCAAAACGTCGAAGGCGAAATCGAATTTCGTAACCTCACGTTTGCCTATCCGACGACCATGGCCGGAGGCAGCGCGAACGCCAGCGGAAACGGCAACCGCCCCGCGACGGATGGCGTTCTGCGCGACATCAACCTGCGAGTTCCCGCCGGATCCACGCTCGCGATTGTTGGCCCCACCGGCAGCGGCAAAACCACTCTCGCCGCCCTCGTCGCGCGACTCTGGGAAGCTCCCGATGGCGCCGTGCTCATCGATGGACGGTCGATTCGCGAATGGCCGCTGGACACGTTGCGCAGAGCGATCGGCTACGTCCCGCAAGACACCTATCTCTTCAGCGAAACCGTCGGCGAAAATATCGCTTTCGGCCTCCCCAATTTTGATCTCGAACGCGTACGCGCAGCTGCCGAAGTCGCCAGCCTCGATGGCGACGTCCAGGAATTCCCGGCGAAGTACGACACTATGGTCGGCGAGCGCGGCATCACGCTTTCCGGCGGCCAAAAGCAGCGCACCGCCCTAGCCCGCGCGATTGTGAGAGATCCGCGCATCCTGATCCTCGACGACTCTCTTTCGAGCGTCGATACGCAAACCGAAGAACGCATTCTCAGCCGCCTGCGCGGCATCATGAGCGGCCGCACGACTATTTTGATCGCGCACCGCACATCTACCGTCCGTGGTGCCGATCAAATCGTCGTCGTGCGCGACGGCCGCATCACCGAGCGCGGCACGCACGACGAACTTCTCGCGCGCGGCGGCTATTACGCCGACCTCTATCAGAAACAGTTGCTGGAAGAAGAGCTCGAACGAGCATGAGCAATATTCACGAAGAAGAGAAGCTCGGCAAAGCTTACGACGCGCGGCTGATGCGGCGGCTGCTGCAGTATCTGCGGCCGTACAAGTGGCGCGTGGTACTGGGGATGGCGCTGGTCGCTGTCGTCACTCCGCTAGAGTTGGCGCCTCCATGGCTCTTCTGGAAGGCCATCGACGGTTACTTCACGCCAACGCTGAAACATCTCATTCCAGAGAGCCAAGCATGGCGCGGCATCGAGTGGATCAGCCTGGTCTTTCTGCTCGTACTGATCTCCGATTTCCTCGCGCAATACGCGCAGATTCGTATCATGCAGCGCGTCGGGCAACAAACCATGTATGACATGCGCCGCGAAATCTTCGCGTATATCCAGCGCATGCCCATGAG
Organism: Candidatus Acidiferrum sp.; assembly: GCA_035258025.1. Classification (GTDB taxonomy): domain Bacteria; phylum Acidobacteriota; class Terriglobia; order Acidiferrales; family UBA7541; genus Acidiferrum. The sequence continues at coordinate 8,356 of DATEWL010000171.1, forward strand.
CTACTTCGACCGCAATCCCGTCGGCCGGCTCGTGACGCGCGTGACCACCGACGTCGATGCCTTGAACGACCTTTTCGCCGCCGGCGTCGTGACCATGATCAACGATTTCTTCCTCCTCGCGGTCATGGCCGCTCTGCTCTTTACCGTGGACCGGCGCCTGGCGTTCGACGCCTTCGCCGTGCTGCCTTTCATTTTTGTGGTCACCTATTTCTTCCGCAAGTTCGTCCGCGATGCCAACCGCCGCATCCGCACCGCTATTGCTCGCATCAACGCTTTCCTACAGGAATACATTTCCGGCATGAGCGTGGTGCAAATCTTCAATCGCGAGCGCAAAGCCCGTGTGGAATTTGCAAATCGCAATCGCGATAACATGCTGGCCTGGCGCGATGCCATTCTGGCTTTCGCTCTCTTCTATCCCGCTGTCGAACTTCTCAGCATTGCGACGATCACGCTGATTTACTGGTCCGGCGGCAATCGCGTGCTCTCCAGCGGCCTAAGTCTCGGAGTACTGACAGCCTTCACGATGTACGCCACACGCTTCTTCCGCCCGATTCAGGATCTAAGCGAAAAATTCAACATCCTGCAGTCCGCGATGGCCGCTTCCGAACGCATCTTTAAATTGCTCGACGAGCCCATTACCATCGATTCCGCCGCTCAGTGTGTACGCCTCGAATCTCCTCGCGGCGAAATCGAATTTCGTAACGTTTGGTTCAGCTACCGCGATGTGCCCGAACCAGTCGACGAGGACTGGGTCCTTCGCGATGTGTCCTTTCGCGTCGAGCCGGGCCAGACACTCGCCATCGTCGGCCACACTGGCGCAGGGAAAACCACTCTGATCTCTCTGCTCCTGCGTTTTTACGATGTCCAGCGCGGCCAGATTCTCCTCGATGGCATCGACATCAGGACTCTCAATATCCAAAATTTGCGCCGGCTCTTTGGCATCGTCTTGCAGGATTCGTTCCTCTTCTCCGGAACGATTGAGTCCAACGTTCGCCTTGGCTCGCCCGGCATCGATCGTGCCACTGTCGAGAATGCCGTGGACGAAATTGGCCTCGGCGATTTTATCCGCTCGCTGCCAGAAGGCGTCGACACGAGTGTAAATGAGCGTGGCTCAACACTTTCCGTCGGACAGCGCCAGCTCATCTGTTTCGCGCGAGCATTGGCGCATAATCCTCGCTTCCTAATCCTCGATGAAGCCACTTCGAGCGTTGACACAAAAACCGAGTTGCAAATTCGCGAAGCCCTTGACCGTCTCCTTTCCGGGCGCACATCGCTCGTCATCGCGCATCGCCTAAGCACTATTCAATACGCTTCGCGCATACTCGTTTTTCACAAAGGCCGCCTCCGCGAGCAAGGCGCCCACCAGGAACTGCTTGCTCAGCGCGGCATCTACTACCGCCTCTATCAACTCCAGTACAAGGAGCAGGAACTCGGCCTGCCGGAAGACACGCGGGATTCCGCCGGCCAAATCGCGGACCAGCCGCGCGGTCCGCTCCCCGCTCCTCAGCCCGCAACGGATTGAGCGCCGTACCAACCGCGCATGCCACCGATTCCGCTCTTAATTTCCGCAGGCGAAGCTTCCGGGGACATGTACGCCGCGCGCCTCGCGATTGCACTGCAGAAACGCATGGATGTCGCACTCTTCGGCATGGGCGGTCCGCAAATGCGCGCCGCTGGCGTTGACGTCATCACCGATTATTCCGAAGTCTCCGTCCTCGGCATTACGGAAATTCTCAGCCACCTGCCTTCGCTGATTCGCGCCATGCGCCGTTTGGTTTTCGAAGCCGAGCGCCGCAAACCGCCTTTCGCGATCCTCACCGATTTTCCGGGTTTTCATCTCCGCCTTGCGCGCAAACTCCGCCCGCACGGAGTTCGCAACATTTATTACATCTGCCCGCAATTCTGGGCATGGCGGCCGTGGCGAGTGCGCGTTGTCCGCCGCCGTTTCGCGCAAGCGCTGTGCATTTTCCCGTTTGAAGAGGCGTTCTTCGGCGGTGCAGGCGTGCCCACAAAATTCATCGGTCATCCGCTCGTCGGCGCCGTGCAAGCCACGCAAACTCGCGCAGAATTCTTCCGCCGGCACAATCTCGATCCAGGCCAACCGATCGTCACGATTTTGCCCGGTAGCAGGCATGCCGAACTGGCGCAACACATGCCGGTGATTCGCGAAGCTTGCCAGCGCATCCAGGAGCAGCGCCCGGCCCAATTTGTCATCGCCGCGGCAACTCACAGCAACCTCAACGATCTGCAAACTGGCTGGAACGCCGGGCTGAACGTCCGTGTCGTCGAAAACCAGACCTACAACGCGCTAGCAGCCGCCGATGCCGCGATCGTCTCGAGCGGCACAGCCACGGTCGAAGCCGCGCTCCTCGATGCCCCCATGGTGGTGGTCTATCGTGTGACGCCGCTCACGGCCTTGCTCGCCAAGCCACTCGTCCGCACGTCTTATTTCAGTATGGTGAACCTGATTGCCGAGCGTCGGGTGGTTCCCGAGCTGATTCAAAAGGACTTCACGCCAGCCAAAGTCGCAGAGGAAGTCCTTCGCCTGCTTGACGACCCTCGCGCCCGCGAAGACCTTCGAGCCGGTCTCTCAGAGGTTCGCAAGCGCTTGGGCCCCCCGGGAGCGGTCGATCGAGCCGCCGACGCGATTGCTTCCCTTCTCGTGGGTGTCGCTGGCAACGCTTAGGCCGGTCTCTGCTATCCTATATAGGCAGAATGGTGTCGGTACCCCAGCGCAAGGTGCTCCATTTTGCAAGGCCATTGAAAGGTAGTTTGATGCCCCTTCCCCGAAGAATTTGTGTTGAGTTCGCTGCTCTACTCGTCGTCGCACTCGCATGTGCTGTTTCTCCGCTCCATGCCCAGGCCCCCCGGCCTCTCGGCTTTCTCGCGGACCACTACGATATCGCCGCCACGCTCGACTCAACACATCAATCCATCAGCGCCATCGCAAAAATTGATTTCAGAGCCACCGACGTTTCCGGCACTATCCGCGTCGAGCTCCATCCCAATCTGGTCGTCAGCGACGTAAAAACAGCCGACGGCAAATCGTTGGGTTTTGGACGCGACTCGATGAATCCGCTTTACGTCCTGGTCACGCTGCCGACGCCCGTTGCGGTGGGTGGCCACGTCACGCTGACGTTTACCTACGCGGGCTTGCTCGCCAACGAAGAGAACAGTCCGGTCCCCGGTGTGCGGGCCGCAGTGATCGGCCACGAAGACGCCTATTTGCTGCTTCCCGCCCGATGGTTTCCCCTGACGAACTATCCTTCCAACCGCTACACCGCGACGTTTCGACTGAACGTTCCCGACAATTTCGCCGTGGCGGGTTCGGGCAAAAGTTCTTCCCCAACGCCAATGGCGAACAAGAACGGCGGCGAAGGCGGACGACTCCTCTACACCTTTGAATGCAAGACTCCCGGCCCGCACGGCACCTTCGTCGCCGGAAATCTGCAGCTGAATCCCAAGCAATCAGAAGGGATCGACGTAGCGGTGTACGCTCCGCGCGCCGACTCCGGCAACGCGCAGGGTTTCGCCGACGATGTCGCCCGCGCCGTCACGATTTTTTCCGACCTTTTTGGCGGCCTGCCAGACCCGGCGTTTACGGTCATTCAATTACCCGACGGCACCCTGCGCGACTTCGCCGCGCCCGGCGTCATCCTGATCAGCCACCGCATCTGGGAGCCGAAAATCGCCGAGCGCAGCATTGCGCATATGGTCGCGTCTCAATGGTTTGGCAACTCGGTTCTACCAGCTAGTCCTGGCGACGCTTGGGTGACCGACGGCCTCGCGCGCTACTGTGAAGAGCTTTACGCCGAGCAAACCGCAGGCCGAGAAGCCGGCCTGCGCACCGTCGACGAATTTGCCGTGGGCGCTCTCATGTATGACGAGGCAGCTCCGATAGCCCAAGCGGCAAGGCTTTACCCGTATTCGAGTGATTATCGTTCGGTGGTGCTAAATAAGGGCGCGATGGTTTTCCACATGCTTCGCGGGCTAATGGGCGACGTCGCCTTCAAGACCATGCTTCATGATTTTGCCACTCAGTATGCAGGCAAGACCGCGCGCATCGACGATCTCGTCAATTTAGCCGACAAGGACGTTCAAGCGGCAGCCAAACCCGGCCAAGTCGCGCCGAATCTTCGCGGCTTTTTCGTCCAATGGCTGAACTCTACTGGTGTCCCTGATTTCACGACCGAGTTCGTGGTTTACCGCACGCCTAAAGGCTTCCGCATCGTCGGAAAGATCAAGCAACAGATCGACACCTTCAGCATGCCCGTCGAGCTGCGCGTCGATACCGAGGGCAACCCGGAAACGAGCTGGGTGGATGTTCTCGGCATGGACTCGCCGTTTATTGTCGAAACCTTCGGCCGCCCGAAACCGGGTGGCGTCAAGGTGGATCCCAACAATCTCGTCCTCAAAGGCAGCGTTTCCCTGCGCGCCCGGGCGGCCATTGCCCGCGGCGAAGAGATGGCCGAACAGGGCAACTACTACGCCGCCATCCAGCAATATCAGAGAGCGCTTTCTATCCAGCCCGGCCGGCCACTGGCCAATTTCCGGATGTGCGAAGCTTTCTTCTACCAAAAAAATTACCAGGCGGCCGCGAACGCTTGCCGTGAATCTTTGCAGGCCGTCCCCGAGCCGTCGGAAAAGTGGACCGAGGTCTGGAGCCACATTTATCTCGGCAAAATCTTCGATCTCCTGGGTCAGCGGGAGCGCGCCGTCAACGAATACAGCAAAGCCAAACAAACCAACGACGATACCGGCGGCGCACAGCTCGAAGCCGAACGCTACCTGAAGAAGCCTTATTCCGAAGGCGGGGTTCTAATGGCCACGCCTGCCAGTGGCGCGGCCCCCGCGACCGCAACGCCCGCCCCGCCCCCGGCGAGCGACCGCCCAGTGCTAAAAAAGCCTAGCCAATAGCGGCGGGCCGAGATCCCGCATCAGTCCAAGCCATTTAGAATCAAACGCTTGCCAGGGCGTTCACAATTGTTGATTGTAAAGGCTTTGCGGAACAGCTAACTTGTTTAGAATCAATGTTTACAAAAAACGCGGGGAGGGATACGACGGCTTAATGCGTCCCGAAGTCAAAAGTACTCAGGCGAAGCCCTCAATTTTCGTCGTGACGATCAAGTGGACGATCCCGTCTGTGTGCGGTTCCAAGCCCGGACAAAGATATCGCAGGCGCGATCGTCAAATAGCACAAAATAGACTTTCTCGATCGAGGTTTCGCCTTTCAGGTGTTGGGCGGCCTCTTGCAGCATGATGGAGGCGCACTCATCGAGAGGGAATCCGGCGATTCCGGTCCCTACGGCAGGAAAGGCGATCGTCTTCAGGCCGCGTTCCGCGGCGATGCGGAGCGAGTGGGCGACAGATGTTCGCAGATTGGCCGCAGAAGTCCGTCCGCCAAGCTGCATGCTCGCTGCGTGAATGACGTGGCGTGCTTTCAACTTGCCGCCGCCGGTGATGGCTGCGTAACCTACCGGGATGCTTCCGATTGCGTCGCATTCGCGCTGGATTTCTTCGCCACCTTTGCGCCGGATCGCTCCCGCGACGCCCGCGCCTAGATGCAAATCGTTGTTCGCGGCGTTGACGATCGCGTCCGTATCCATGTCCGTCAGGTCGCCTTGTTGGATCACGATTCTTTCTGAGAGTGCTTTGTTCATGTTCTCGTTCTTACTTCTTGCAAACTACTCATGCGTTGCGAGAAATCCGCGAGGATCCATTCTCAAGCTCTGTCGCGGATAGAACTTGTTCCTCGCTAAGCACAGAAATTTCCAGGCCCATGCAGCGGCCGAGTTCTCGACAAGCCGCAATAGTCTCTCCGGAAGTCTCGCGACCTTTCACCAGTTCGAGGCGCTCTGCCTTCCGTGCGTCCGCGACAAAGCGCATCCCGACGCATCGCTCGGGACAGAATGTGACGTCAGCCATCTCAGTAACGGAAAGCGACGCAGTCGTGGTCGCGAAAATGGCGCCGGGTTTTGCAAATTTATCGAAAATCGTGAACAGCTCGATTTTCATTTCCATCTCGTCGGAAACGGTTTCGATGATCAAGTCCGCCTCGCGGGAGGCATCTTCGGCGGAGTGGGCCGCGCTGAGATTTGCGAGCGCGTCGTCGCGAACTGCGGCGGCAATTTTTCCACACGAAACTTCGTCGCCGAGCTCTTGCGTGATCCAGGCCATGCCCTGCTCAAGCGTGGAAGGCGAAACGTTCTCCAGAATGGTGTGATACCCGGCGAGGACTGCTGCATAGGCGATCCGGCGCCCCAGGTCGGCCGCGCCCACGATGGCGATAACTTTTGTTTCCATTGAGTTTTCTTGAACAAAAGCACCGCGCCGCTGCGGAAAGACGTAGCTTGTTTCTCACGATTCCGCGGCTGCGTTCTACTTCAACAGCTTCTCGAAAGCCTCCTCATCGTAACCGAGGACGATTTGGTCGCCGCGAATGACCACCGGCCGCCGGATCAAGTTAGGAGTCTTTGCCATGAGCTTGATGGCCTCTGCTCGTGATGGCGGCTTCTCTTTCATATTTTTCGTGCGGTAGAGTTCATTCCGCTGGTTTAGAAACTGCCTGTAATCACGCTTGTCGATCAATTCGTCGAGTTCGGCTTCACTCAAACGGTTTTTGTCCAGATCACGAGACTCAAGTTCGGCGCCATGCGCGAGCAAGAAACTTCTTGCTTTGCGGCAAGTCGTTCAAGTGGGCTTCTCAAGGTACCGCAGCTTAACTTTGGCCATGTTTCGCTCTCAATACCGCGGCACATTTGGATCGACTTCCGCCGACCAGCGTTCGATGCCGCCGGCCATCGATTTTGCGCCCTCAACGCCTTGCCGCCGCAGCCAAACCGCGGCGTCGAGACTGCGCATCCCGTGATGGCAATAGCAAATCACCTCTTCTGCATCGAGAAAAGAATTCAAATTCGCAGGAATCGCGCCGAGTGGAATCAATTTTGCTCCGGGAATCCGGCACAAATCGTATTCCCACGGCTCGCGCACATCGACGAGCAAAAGCTTGTCTCCCCGAACGAGGCGTTCGTTTACTTCCTTCGCCGTGATTTGCATGTCATCCATTTTGGTCACACACTTCCAGCACCCCGACGATGGGACAACGTCCGGATCGACGCACTATTTGCCTTGGAATTTCGGATGGCGTTTTTCGAAGAAGGCGCGAATTCCCTCGCTGCAATCTTCAGAAAGAAAGCACTTCATCTGCAGTTCGACTTCGTGATCAAGGGCCTTCACCAGCGCATCCTTGTGGCTTCCGAACAAAATCTTTTTCACCGCGCGGATGGCGATTGGCGGGCCTTGCGCAATTTTCTGCGCCAGAGTTTTCACTTCGGCTTCCAACTGGGCAGCCGGCACGACGCGGCTGACGATGCCAAGCCGCAGCGCGGTTTGCGCGTCGATCATTTCTCCGGTGTAAAACATTTCGGCGGCAACGGAAGGCCCTACAAGCTGCGGAAGAAAATACGTTCCTCCATAGTCCGGGAAAAGCCCCACTCGAGAGAAATTCTGTCCGAACGAAGCCGTGTCGGCGGCGATGCGGATGTCTGCCGCAAGCGCGATGTTCATTCCGGCGCCCGCTGCGGCGCCGTTCACAGCCGCGATCACCGGCTGCGGCATCAAGCGCATTTTCAGAACGGCTTGCATCCC
>DATEWL010000172.1:0-5375 GCA_035258025.1 Candidatus Acidiferrum sp.
GCTGATTCAGCCGCGACACCGGTTGATTCGGCTGAAGTTGCTATCGAACAAAGAGTTTTCCGATGGAGTGGTGGAACTGCGTTATCAACTGGCGCGCAAGCAGTAGCGAGGAATTCGCGCCGTCTGGAACAACTTTTTCTGTGTGCCCGATGAAGATGGAGGAAGAGCCTTGGCGAAAACCAGCAAGCCGACCCCCGCGGCGCTCGGTTTTCGCGTGAAGTCTGGTTGGGCGATGGCGGTTTTGCTGACGGGCCCGTCGAGCGTGCCGAAGCTAGTTGGGTGTCAGACCGTTTTACTTTCCGATCCGAATATTCCTGAATCGAAGCAACCCCACCATGCCGCGCTGGACGTTCCTGGAAAGGAAGGAAAGGCGGTCGCAGAAAGACTGTGTCGCGTCGTAGTTGGCGCAGCAAAACAGTCTGTCCAAGAACTTCTGGAGCAGGCAGCGGCCGGTGGCTATGGCGTTATGGGAGCTGGGTTGGTTGTTGGCAGCCTTGCGGATCCCGCGACTCTTCACAACGAACACATTCGAGCGCATGGACTGGAAGGCCAATTGTTTCGAACGGCTCTCGAAGACGCGCTTCGTGAGCAGGGGCTACCTTCAAGAGTGCTCTTGGAAAAGAATGCATACACCACGGCGTCGCCGGTACTGCGCAAATCGGCGCCGAAGGCAAAAAAGATAATCGCAGGGCTAGGCGACTCGCACGAAGGCTCCTGGAGGGCGGAAGAAAAACTCGCGGCTTTGGCGGCGTGGATCGCGCTTTGTGCGCACAAATAAAATTCGGCCAACTTCAGCGCTTGGCTTGCGCGAAAGACGACGCGATACGGCGGTAAGCCCGCACTTCATTGAATTGGCCGGGATCGGTGGCCTCTTCTCTGGCGGTTCGCTGCCGCACACTCAGGAGCCGCTGATCTCTTGCCGTGGAACTCCTGCGCGAAGCAACCAAAAATGGCCGAGCGTCAGGCTGATTTATGGCGGTGTGCTTCGGAGCTTTCGTTCTGCGCGAGAGGCCTCTGCGCTTTTCGCCGTAGGTGAATTGGTACAAGACATACAAGAGAATGTCGCATCCGAGAATACAAAACGCGAGAAATACTGTGACTGACATGTTTAGCTCGCTTCTTTTACTCACTTCGCGCGGATGGGAATGGGTTGTCCGCACAAGATGCAGAGTAGGAGTGGAAGGGCAAGAAAATCCTGAGGGGTTTGTTAGGAATTTATTAAAATAAGGCTCTAGCGGGGCCTTCTCGGCTCAGGACGAGGCCAAATTGATTTCGCGACGAACGGGCGTTTGGCTGTTGATCGCGTTTACGATCGCCTTGGGAACCGCCGCGGCTCTGGCTCCTCGCATCCCTCAACCGCAGTCCTATCACGACTTCGCCGATCAACGGTCCTTGTCAGGAATACCGAACTTTGGAGACGTGGCTTCCAACCTTTTATTCGCCGTCAGCGGAGCCTGGGGATTGATTTTTCTGCTCGGAAGGCGCGGCCAAGGTCTATTTCTCGATCCACGCGAGCGATGGGCGTACGCCTTTCTATTCCTGGGCTTGTTCCTTACGGCATTTGGGTCGGGTTACTATCATCTCGCTCCCGACAACGCTCGGTTGGTGTGGGACCGGCTGCCTATGACGCTCGCTTTCATGGGATTGGTCTCGGCGATGATTTCGGAACGCGTGAGCGTGGCAGCCGGCTTCTATTTGCTACCGCTGGGGTTATTGATCGGTGCGGGGAGCGTGGTTTTGTGGTGGTACAGCGAAGCGAGAGGGGCAGGAGACTTGCGGCCCTATGCGGCGGTGCAGGTTTATGCGGTATTCATTCTGCCCGTCTTGCTCTTGTTACCACCACGGTACACGCGCAGTTGGGATTTCGCGGTAGTGTTTGGTTTCTATGTGCTGGCGAAAATCTTCGAGACGGCGGACCGGCAGATTTTCTCGATTGACCAGCATACGATCAGCGGACACACGCTGAAGCACTTGGCGGCGGGCGCTGCTGGATTTTGGATTTTTGGGATGATACGGAAGCGACAACCGCATCCATCTGTATTGAAGGCATAGATCGCCGGGCTAAAGCCCGGCCACTGAACTTTCGATAACTCGCTATTGGTAATTGTAGGCGGCGTTCAGCTCCTCGATGCGATGCTGCGTTACAGTTTCCATGCACATGGACCAAACCATCGGCGCCATAGAGCCTCCTTCATATTGGTCCCTGGCGATCGAACAGTGAAGGTCGCGGTAGGTAAGCCACGCTCGCTGCGCCGACTTTAGCCTCTGAATGCTCTCGTTCTGTTTCTGGTCTTGGGAAGAGCCCGCCGAGAACCGTTTTATCTGATCACGGTAGACGGTATTTAGGTGTGCGTCGGCCTTGCTGTATTGTTGGCCATAACACAAATTCATGTCCGTCTGCGTGCTCGCTGAGGCACAAGGGTCCGCCTGCGTTTCGCACCCTCCCTTCAGGGAAGTTCCCTGTTGCAGAGATCCGATAGCCAGGAAAAGCAAAAGGACGGTCGCAATACCGAGCGTGTTTAGCATTGATTCCTCGCTTGCCCAATTCTGCGACGCTGATTTTCTATTGGCAAGGCGGAACAAAGAGGCTGTGCTTGTTCTCTTAGTTCTTGTGAATCACGCGGCCGGCGACGACCGTGGCCATGGGTGCGCCTTTAAAGGTGCGGGAGTCGAAAGGGGAGTTGCGGGATTTGCTGGGGGATTGCTTTACGTCATAGGTCCATTCGTGCGTGGTCGAGAAAATGGTGATGTCGCTGGGTTGGCCGACGGCGATTTTGCGGTCGATGCCGAGGACGCGCGCGGGGCCGGTAGTGAAAAGTTCGACCATGCGCATGAGCGAGAGGCGGCCGGTGTGGACGAGCTGCTCGAGCGAAAGCGCGAGGGCTGTTTCAAAGCCCAGAATGCCGAAGGGGGCGCGGTCGAACTCGACGTCTTTGAGGGCGGGCTCGTGGGGGGCGTGATCGGTGGCGATTGCTTCGACCGTGCCGTCAGCGAGGCCGGCGATAAGAGCTTCGCGGTCTTCGCGTGCGGCTAGCGGCGGATTCATTTTGTAGCGTGAGTCGTACTGGACGTCTTCGTCGATCAAAGTGAAGTGGTGGGGCGTGACTTCGCAGGTGACATGAAGACCGCGCTGTTTGGCCCAGCGGACTTGATCTAGAGAGGCTTTGGCGGAGAGATGCGCGACGTGAAGGCGCGCGCCGGTGAGTTCGGCGAGTTGAACGTCGCGCGCAACGCAAACGGATTCGGCGGCGGCAGGCATGCCGCGGAGGCCGAGCCGCGAAGACGTGACGCCTTCGCGCATGACGGCGCCGGCGGCCAGCGAGACATCTTCGGAGTGCTCGATCACGGGAATGTCGAGCGAGCGGCAATACTCCATGACTTGACGAGTGAGTTTTGCGGTGGCGATGGGTTTTCCGTCGTCGGAAACTGCAACGATGCCAGCTTCTTTCATGGCGGCGATTTCGGCGATGGCTTCGCCTTTGCTGCCCACGCTGGCGGCGCCGATGGGCCAGACGCGGACGCCCGCGGCGGTTTTCGCGCGGTCGAGAATGAAGCGGGTGACGCTGGCGTTGTCGTTGACGGGTTTCGTGTTGGGCATGCAGCAGACGGCGGTGAAACCTCCGCGTGCCGCGGCGCGCGTACCGGTTTCGATAGTTTCCGAGGATTCCTGGCCGGGCTCGCGCAGATGCGCGTGTAGATCAATGAAGCCAGGCGCTACGATCAAGCCGGTTGCATCGAAGACCTCGGCGTTTTTGTGATCGCTCGTGAGTTTGCCTGGCGCGGCAAGTTCAACGACTTTTTCGCCGTCCAGAAGAATATCCTGCGTGGAGTCGGTTTTCGATGCTGGGTCGACGACGCGGCCGTTTTTAATCAGAAGCATGCGAAAGATCCTTTTTATCGGTGGAGCGGCGGTTTCTCGGCGTTTGCAATTCTTCCGCGCTGGGGCCTGCGGGAGGCCCGCTTTCTTCGGCACCGCCGGAAATTAGCAGGAAGAGAAGCGCCATGCGCACGGCGATGCCATTGGTTACCTGTTCGAGGACGCAGGATTGCGGACCGTCGGCGACTTCTGGCGTGATTTCGCTGCCGCGGTTCATGGGGCCGGGATGGAGAACGAGCGCGTTCGGCTTCGCCAGACGAAGGCGCTCGGCGTTGAGCTGGTAGCCGAGAACATAATCTTCGTTGGAAATGGACGGTTCGTGCATGCGTTCGGTTTGCACGCGAAGGACGAGGACGACGTCAGCATCCTCGAGAGCTTCTTCGAGTTTGAAAACGCGGCGGATAGATACGCCTGGAGCGCCGATCTTTTCGAGTTCGCGCGGAACCCACATCGCCGGACCGCACAGCGTGAAGCGGCATCCAAATTTTCCGAGGAGGTGGATGTTCGAGCGAGCGACGCGGCTGTGCTGGAGGTCGCCGAGGATGGTGACATTGAGATTATCGATTTTTCCAAGGCGGTCGCGGATAGTCAGCGCGTCGAGCAGGCCTTGCGAAGGATGTTCGTGCGTGCCGTCGCCGGCGTTAATCACAGGAATGTCCAGGTGGCGCGCGACAAAATCGGCAGCGCCTGAGGAAGCGTGACGCATAACCAAGCAATCAGGCTTCATGGCGTCGAGCGTTTGGACCGTGTCGAGGAGGGATTCGCCCTTTTTCACGCTGGAAGATTCGGCTTGCAGGTTCATGGTGTCCGCGCCGAGACGAGAGGCGGCGGTGCCGAAGCTGATGCGCGTGCGGGTGGAGTTTTCAAAGAAGGCCAGAGCCACGGTTTTGCCGCGAAGGGTGGCGAGTTTTTTGAGGGGATTACGCTGGATTGTTTGAAAGGGCCTGCTTTGGTCGAGAAGAAAAGTCAGTTCGTCCGCGGAGAGCGGTTCCAGAGCTAGTAAGTCGCGAAAACGATGGGTCACATTTACACTCTTTGGCGGTCGTGCGAAAAATCTTCTTTCAACTACGGCTCCTGGCGGTCCACGAGAACGACGCGCTCTTCATTATCAATTTCGCGGAGACGAACTTCGATGATTTCCGTGTCGCTGGTCTGCACGGTGCGGCCGACGAACTGGGCTTCAATGGGCATTTCGCGATGGCCGCGGTCGATCAGTACGCAGAGAGAGACGCGCTGGGGGCGGCCGAGGTCGAAGAGACCGTTCATGGCGGCGCGGATGGTGCGGCCGGTGTAGAGGACGTCGTCGACTAAGACGAGGTCCATTTGGTCGACTCCAAAAGTGATATCAGAGGACTGGAGAACGGCGTGAGTGGCGACTTTCGAGAGGTCGTCGCGATAGAGAGTGATGTCGAGTGTGCCCACCGGGACATCGACGCCGTCGATGCCGCGCATGGCTTGGGCGATGCGCTGTGCCAGAGGCACGCCACGGCGGCGGATG
>DATEWL010000173.1:0-5300 GCA_035258025.1 Candidatus Acidiferrum sp.
AGCCGAAGAGGGCGAGACTGGGGATGGTTTGGAAGATGCTCGCGAGACCTAGCGAGATGGTGCGGAGGCGGGGGTGTTGGACGATGAGCATGCCGAGGGGGACGGCGATGGCGATGGCGATGTCCATGGAAATGACGACCAGAGTGAGGTGGTCGATCGTGGCGTGGAAGATTTCGGAACGGTGAGTGAGGAAAAAGGTCCAGGGTGTCATTGGGAGACCCCGTTGGCGATGGCGAGGGAGGCGGTGAAGGCGTGAACTTCCGGATGGTCGAGAAGAAGAAAATCTTGAGGGGACGCCTGGGCGACCAGACGTCCCGCTTGGAGAAGAGCGATGCGCTGGCCGATAAGAAGCGCTTCGCGGATGTCGTGGGTGACGAAGACGATGGTCTTGCTGAGGCGGCGAGCTAGACCGCTGAATTCGCGCTGAAGCTCGGCACGGGTGACGGGATCGAGAGCGCCGAACGGCTCGTCCATAAGTAGGATGGGCGGGTCGGCGGCGAGGGCGCGCGCGACACCCACGCGCTGGCGTTGGCCGCCAGAAAGTTCGCGAGGGCGACGGCCGGAAAACTCGGCGGGGTCGAGACCTACTAGGCGCAATAGTTCTTCGACGCGGGCGGTAATTTTTGCGGAGTCCCATTTTTCGAGAGAGGGGACAAGACCGACGTTTTCCGCAATGGTGAAATGTGGGAAGAGACCGGCTTCCTGAATGACGTAGCCAATGCCGCGGCGAAGACGAATAGGGTCGTACTCGGAAGTGGGGAGGCCTTGGATGAGAACCTGGCCTTGCGATGGAACCAGCATCCGATTGATGAGCTTTAGTAGGGTAGTTTTGCCGCTGCCGCTGCGGCCGAGAAGGACGAGGGTTTCGCCGCGCGAAACGGTTAGTGAGACATTTGAGACGATGGAGCGGGCAGGAATATCGTTTATGCGGTAGCTCACGCCGCGGAATTCGATGGCAACGTCAGAAGGCGCTAGGGGTTTCGCATTCATTTCGATTGACAGCCTCACGCCACAGGGGGAACATCGTACTTCACTCAGCCTCCCCAGCGCAGCATTTCGGCGCATCCTTCTTGCCGAAGCCGCATCCAAGTTAAGGGGAAAACGCCATGGGAGCTACAGCCACAGCTGTCCGCATTCGGCACGACCTTCACACCCGCCTGTTAGACGCCCGCGCCCAAACTGACGCCTTGTTTGGGACTGTGCGCAACGAAGCTATCTACGACAGACCTATTCCTGAGCGACACCGGATCATTTTCTACCTGGGACACGTCGAGGCATTCGATTGGAACCTGCTCGCACAACGTGCGTTTGGATTGCAGTCCGTGCAGAGGACGTTTGATGACCTTTTTGCATTTGGAATCGACCCAGTGGGCGGCGGATTACCGAGCGACGGGCCAAGCGATTGGCCAGAGTGCGGCGAGGTGGAGAGGTACAACCGGCGGTTGCGGAATGAACTGGATACTGCGATTCAACGCGCCCTGGCGCGACCGGCCGAGGGGCATCCCCAGTTGGTTCCCATGCTGGAAGTGGCCATCGAGCACCGGTTGATGCACGCGGAGACGCTGGCGTACATGCTGCACCGGCTGCCAACCGAGAGAAAAATTCGCGGTCCCGTCGCGCCTAGTCATAGGGCGGCGCGAATGAAGTCCCGGCTCGTGGAAATACCGGCGGGACGAGTAACTTTGGGATTGCAATATGTCACCGGCGATGAATTCGGCTGGGACAATGAACTGAATCCGCAGATGGTGGAGGTCGCGGAGTTTGCGATTGAGAGCGGAAATGTTACGAACCATGATTTTTTGCGGTTTATTCAAGCCGGCGGCTACGAGAACCCTGCGCTGTGGAGCGCGGAGGCCTGGGCCTGGAAGGAAAAAGAAAGCGTTGAGCATCCGGCGTTTTGGCGACGCGACGGAAATCTGTGGATGTACCGGGCGATGTTCGGCGAGATCCGCTTGCCGTTGGATTGGCCCGTGTATGTGAGCCATGCGGAAGCCACGGCGTATGCCAAATGGCTTGGGCACTCGCTACCGACAGAAGAGCAATTTCACCGAGCAGCTTATGGGACGCGCGATGGCCGGAGCGAACGATCTTATCCATGGGGCGAAGACGCGCCAAGCGCAAGGCACGGGAATTTTGATTTTAAGCAGTGGGATCCTGCACCAATAGGCTCGCATCCGGAAGGGGCGAGCGCGTTCGGAGTTCACGATTTGGTGGGCAACGGCTGGGAATGGACGCGGTCAAAATTCGCGCCGTTCCCTGGATTTGTGGCCATGCCCTTCTACCCCGGCTATTCCGCGAATTTCTTCGATGGCAAACACTACGTGATGAAGGGAGGGTCCTCGCGAACGGCTGCTTGCATGTTGCGACGATCCTTCCGGAACTGGTTCCAGCCGCACTATCCGTACGTATACGCGACATTCCGTTGCGTGGAAGACTAGCTCTAGCAGGAAAAACCTGGGCCCTTGGGAGATAACATGCTGACGCAAACCCTTCCGTTGAGACATGTGTCCGAGTTCGCGGCAGATGTGCGCGAAGGCCTGACGAAAAGCGCGCAGCGAGAATTGCCGTCAAAATACTTGTACGACGAAGTGGGTTCGGCGCTGTTTGAGGCGATTAGTGTGCTTCCGGAATACGGTTTAACGCGCGCGGATGCGCGGCTGCTGAAAAAGCATGCCCGCGAGATCGTCGGGCTGCTGCCATCCCCGGTGCACGTCGCGGAACTCGGAAGCGGAAGCGGCAAAAAGACACGCTGGATACTGGAGGCGCTTTCGCGGCGACAGAGAACGTATTACTTCCCGATCGAGATTTCGCCTTCGGCGCTGGCGGCTTGCGAGAAGGAACTGGGACAGATCGACCTGGTGAGCATTGTCGGTCACGAACAGCCGTATCTGGAGGGTTTGCGGGCGGTGGCTGATGGGCGCGCCGATGGCGACCATTTGCTGGTGCTATTTCTCGGGAGCACGATCGGGAATTTTGATCGCGACGCAGGCGAGGACTTCCTGCGGAACGTTCGCAATATTTTACGAGAAGGCGATGCATTGCTCTTGGGCACGGACTTGGAGAAGAACCTCGAAGATCAAATATTGGCGTACGACGATCCAGCAGGGGTGACCGCGGCGTTCAATTTGAACCTGTTGGCAAGGATCAACCGGGAGCTGCGCGGGGACTTCGATCTGGCGAGTTTCCGGCATGAGGCACGGTGGAACGCGATCGAGCGGCGGATGGAGATGCACTTGCGGTCGACGTGCCGACAACGAGTGGAGATACCGGCAGCGGGGCTCCGCGTATCGCTGGATGAAGATGAGACGATCTGGACAGAGAGTTCGCACAAATACAGAATCGGCGAAGCGGCGGAAATGGCGGAGCGGACGGGATTCCGGTGCGAGGGCCAGTGGGTGGACGAAGAGTGGCCGTTCTCGCAGAATTTGCTCATCGCAGAGTGAAACGGACGTATAGCGGGCAAAGCGGATACTTTTGGACGGATATCAAAAAGATTCGATGCGCCAAACGAGGCGCGCGAACCACGGTTCCTGTGCTGCCAGGAGCGGATTCCAGACCGCGAGGATTTGGGAACCCTGGTAGACGCGCTCGAAACCTTCCTCGGATTCAGAAACTGTTTCAATTGGAGCGACCCAGAATTCCTTAGTACCGGGCGCGTGCAGAGTGATGCGTATGCGCTGCCAGCCATCTTCCATGCGAAGTAAAGGGCCGGGCAAAACCCCGCTGAAGCGAAGATTTTGAGGACCATTCGACGTTTCAAAAAATCGGTCGGGCTCGGCAGGAGCGAGAAGATTGATAATCGATTCGATCCCCACGGCAATGGGCGTTGCGAGAGCGTGTTTCAATTTCAACCCGATCTCGCAGCCGACTTCGCAACCATTCGGGGCAGGGCCGAAAGAAAAACGTTTCGCCAGAGAAAGCCTCGGAGCAGGGGAGCCCGCTTTCGCGGCAAGCTTCAATTCGTCTTCCCGAATCAGCTGCGCATCGTTAGGGGAAGAAGAGTTGACATGAAAGGCGCCGCCGGCAAATCCAGGATCCTCCTGCAAATCCAGCGTTTCATATTGGGCCTGCGTGCGGCCGAGGTCGAAAAGCAATGTGCGAAATGCGTGGCGTGGCCAACGGTCGTAGTGGAGAAAACGTTCGAGACCGGGCTCTTTGACGAGAGTTTGTTCATGAATGGAAGAGACCGCGCCGGGGACCGCGGTTTTCGCGGCTTCGCGAAGGCGCGCGTGGTAAGCCTCAGGCCGACGTTGGATGGAGTTTATGAGAGTCGCGGCAGCGGGACGAAAATCAAACGCGGCGAGGGTTCCGCCGTCCGTGGGCTTGAGCAGAGCTTGATACTCGGTGGCGGTGAAGAGGTGCTCGTGTGCACCGTCAGCGTCGTAGTCCAGCAATTCAACGTGGGGTATGAGCGTGGCGGCGGTTTGGCGGTCGGCGATGGCTTCGGCGCGAATTAAACTGCGCCAGAGCTCGGTGCGGAGATGCGGAGCGTAAAGGCCGCCGAAGATGCCGTGCCAATAGGCGTCATTGCATTGGGCGCGCAAGAGGAGGTCGCGCGCCTGGATAAGCTCGTCCGAAGCTTTCGAACTGCTGTGGCGCATGGGAACTGCAGCGATGCGCGCGGAGACGCGTAGCATTTTCTTATGAAGCAGGTTTGATTCGGCGTACTTGCGGAAGAAACCGCGCCACGAACCGCCGCGAAGGAACGAAAGAATCTCGGGACGCGCGCTGAACTCTTTCTGGACGGCGTGGTAGCGCTGCCGGACGCGCGTGGGGAGAACCCACTCCATCATTTCCGTGTACGAGGCGGTGGGGAGATCGGCGCGGCCCAACGGCGAGTGATCGGCAAGGTATTCGCTGGGCGTCGAAACGCGAAGCCAGGATGAGTTTTTCTCAAGGGCCGTAAAAAAATCTTCAAGCCAGCCGTCTTTGTAGCAGTGGGCGTTGGTGCCGGGCCAAACGCCAAATTTCTCCATGTCATCGCCCATCGACGCCATGCCGCCAGGATGCAGAGCCGCTGCGTCGCGGAGATACGTGACGACTTCCTCGACTTTGCCGAAGGGGATGAAATAGCGTAGAGCTTTTTGGCCGGGGAAGAGCCAGACGCTTTGGCCGCGATCTTCGGCGATGTAAGCGCCAAAGAGTTCTTCAGGTTCAAATCCAGCAGAGAGAAAATGGATATCGTCGACCAGCGTATAGCTGACGGCAGCTGCGGCTAGCCCGGAGGGAAGTTGCGGCTCCCAAACACGTTCGGCGATCCAGGCGCCTGTCGGACGATGGCCGAAATGTTTTTCTAGATA
>DATEWL010000174.1:0-2052 GCA_035258025.1 Candidatus Acidiferrum sp.
CTCGGCGTCTGCGTGCGGTGCCTCTTACCCCAGGCACGTCCCCGTTGAGTTGGGCAACCCTGCTAGTGCGATATTTGGCTCCTTTGGAATATGGCGCACAGCCAAGCATTGGCTGTGCCACCCGATGGGGCCAACCGTATCTTTTGTATCCCGAGTCGGCGAGGCGCGCCGGACTTCAGATCACCTTTCAAACTTCGCGCCGGGGTTCTCGGACTTGGTGTCGGCAGGATTTGGAGCACTGGGAGCAGGAGCGGATGGTCGCATGCCAATGGAGACTTCCATGGCCGTGTTTTTCGGAAAGACGAGGTCGCGTCCGCGTGCGATGAAATGCGAGTAGACGGACATGCTTGCGCCATACGCACCCATCGCCATGCCGACCGGCTGAGAATGCACGAAGACGCCCATGGCGAGGCCGACAAGTTTGAATCCTCCAACGCCGCCTGCTGCGCGGGCGCCAGCACTGCCGCCAGCGCTGCCGGCAACGGCATCGTCGTCTGTATGAGCGGAGGCAAGGGCCAGCATCACGGAGATTCCGGTTGCCAGATAGCGCGTTTTCGGAGAGTTGGCCTCGGCGCCGCCTTCGGCGTCAAGCTTCACGTCATCGCCTTTGCCTGCCTGGACGCCGGCCAAAGTAGCCTCGACCTTTTGTTCGAGCCCATCCGGCAAGACCAGTTGGTGGAAGACCATGCGGAGCTGGCCATTGCGGCTAAGGCGCCGTGCCGCGCGCACTTGAACGACGGAGCCCTTCAGGCGGCTGCCTTGGGGAAGGACGAGGCGGTCTCCGTCGAAGAGCGGCTGCGAGAGCACGGCTTCCACTTCGTCGCCCTGATGCGCCGTCGCGGAGCTGAGCGCCGTAATCAGGCGCACATGCACGGAGCTGCCGGAAGGCGGAGGCGTGTTGAGCGCAGACGCAATTTCCGGAGTGAGCGGCTCGGTGCCAAAATCGAGCGGCTGCTCGAGCTCGGCGAAATAAACGGTGCCGGCTTCAACATATTGAGGGTGCACCGGGAGTTGAGCAATGGCGTAGCGCTCGATCTTGTGCATTTTGCCCGGCTCATGGACCTGCTTCATTGCTTCGTCCCACTGGCGCTTGGCTTCTTCCTTGGACTGCTCCGCTTTTTCTGAAGCCGCGTCTTTTACGGTTTTCTTTTTCGCGCCGCCAGAGCTGGTAACAAATTGGATCACTCGGCCAGAGCCGGGCGTGACGGTGGTGTGAATGGGAATGTGACGGCCATCGGACATTTCGAGATCGTTGAATTCGATTTGTACTTTGCGCGCAGGAGAGAAATCGGCGTTCAACGCTTCAAGAGTGCGTCTTCCATCGGAAACGCTTTCAAGCTGAATAATCTGGCCCGTGACCTGGGTTCCAACAGGCACAACGAGTTTGTCAAAAGCGTAGATGGGCTCAGCAACGCGGCCGCGAACGGGCTGGCCGACTTTCTGGATTTTGAGTTCCTTGTCGAGAACAACTTGAACGGCGGTGCCCTTCGGAACGGTGAGCGGAATGGCTTCGATGGCTGGGGGATTCACGGCGGCGGGCGCCGTCTTAGACTCGCTGGCACTGGCGTTCGCGTCTTGCGCTCGAGAGCGCGCCGGAAGCACAAAAGCGAGAGCCACCAGCAGCGCCCCTAAGGCAAATTTTGTCGGCTTTAGATTCATTTGAGATTCTCCGTCCGGGCCTGGGTGTCTCGTGGACATATGCGTCCGCAGATGCTGCGAACGATGTGCAAGATGTCTGGACAAATGCTGCAAGTACAGCCAGATCCTTCTCGTGTGCCCACAGCTCTCGTTGGGTGCGAGTGGGATTTTATCAGGTCCAGCGGGAGATTGCAGTCGCGAGCTGAAAGTTGAGCCGTTGGCCATGCGGGCGAGGAATGCCGACGGTAGGGCGAGGCGACTTGAGCGGTAGATGAGGGTGTGACAAGATGCGAGAGTTGAGCGCGATTGGAGAGCAGAATGGCTGGCAAAGTGGTATTGGTCGCGGGCGGGACTGGCGGATTGGGGCGCGCGGTAAGTTCGGCATTCATCGAAGATGGCGCGCGAGTAATTGTT
>DATEWL010000175.1:0-2470 GCA_035258025.1 Candidatus Acidiferrum sp.
GAAACCGTTCCGCATCTGACCACGCGCGACTTCAACATCATCGGCTTGCAGGCATGCCTGCTTGGCGCGTGGACCGTCGGCGGCGTTCGCAACGTCCTCGCCATCACCGGCGACCCGCCAGCCGTCGGAGACTACCCAGAAACTAGCGGCGTATATGAAGTCGATTCCGTCGGCCTGGTAAAAGTTCTCAGCCGCCTCAATCAGGGCACCGACTGGGCCGGCAAAACGCTCGGCGGCGCAACGAATTTTGCTATCGGTGTCGCCGTCAATCCCGTGGCCGACGATCTCGACAATGAGATCGAGCGCTTCCACGCCAAAATCGAAGCGGGCGCGCACTTCGCGATGACCCAGCCAATCTTCGATCCTGAGCACTGGCACGCCTTCGTGAAAAAACTCGGCGGCAAGCCATCCATCCCCGTGCTCGTCGGAATCTGGCCGCTCAACAGTTACAAGCAGGCGCTTCGCCTCAACAACGAAGTTCCCGGCATCGTCATTCCGCCAGAAGTGCTTACGTCGCTCGAATCCGCCGGCGCCGCCGCTCGCGACCGCGGCTTCGACGTCGCCCGCCAAATGCTAGCCTGGTCGCGCACCGAACTCGCCGGGGCCTACTTAATTCCGCCGTTCAAGCGCTACGAGGAAGTTCTCGACATCTTGTAAAGAACTATCAAATAGACGATGAAGAAAAAAGCGTTTACCTCGAAGGAAAAACAGATTTTCTCTTGCTGCATTTGTAAAAAATCAATCGACCCTAGCTCGCAGCCCTGTTGCAGTCTTCTGGTTGACCGAGGAGTCCCGGGCTGGAAGCAGCGGCCGACATTTCACCAGGAATTTTGGGCACACGGGATCTGTCTCACGACGGTGATTCCGGTGGCGGAATGCAGCTTTCCTGAATTCGACGTTCGGAATCACAGAGTCAACTAATGCGATTGGATGATTAGATAGCGCTTCCGCGAGCGTTGGTTCTTGCCCAGGCGGCGCGCCGCAAGAGCGGCACGAGAACGACATACGTCATCGCAACGAACAGCGGCGCAATCAAGCACCACGCCACCGCCGCGTGCCAGATGGTCGTCCACATAAATCGAATCGCGCCCCAGAAGCTCGCGTGCACTGCGGCCAAAATCTGAGCGACGGACAGCGGCAAGTGGGCCGCGCCAAACAGCTTTTCGCCCACGCGGAAAAATGGAATGAGCAGCGCTATCTGCAGCGGGTAGACGAAATAATTCACGATCTGAATCGCCGGCAAATTCAGCCTCCAAAGGAATGCCACGAGCGCGCAAAGCGCCGTGGTCGTCCCCAGAACTGGAAACACTCCCAGCGCCACCCCGAGCGCTAGGCTCAACGCCATTTTTTCCGGCGTCACGCCTTGCCGCAGCAACTCGACAATCGGTTGCGCAATCCGTCGCCAAAAGAAGCTCTCTTTCCCGCCGACATCGTTTTCCACGCAATGCATCCTCGCCTCCATGATATTCGGCGAGAAGTGTTCCGGCCATCTTCATCGCCGCGCCTCCACGAAGTAGGGGATCTGCTTTTCTCCATGCTTTCTTATTTCATTTCGACGACGGGGCTTGCGAAATATGCGTCCTCCAACCTATGCTCCTTCCTCTTACAAAGGGGAAAGACAATGAACAAGAACTATCGCTGGGTGTTTGGTGGGACGGCGCTGATCTTGTTGTTTGCACTGGGCGTACGAACGGGGAGACAGACCAAAGCCGCAGAGGCGCGCGAAGCGGATAGATCTGCGATAACGGCCGTGTTGAACGCGCAGCAGGCAGCCTGGAATCGCGGAGATGTCGACGCATTCCTGGTGGGCTACTGGCATTCGCCGGACCTGACGTTTTCTGGGAGCAACGGAGTATCGCGCGGGTGGGATGGAGTGATGGCGCGGTACAAAAAGAATTATCCGGATCGGGCTGCAATGGGACAGCTCGATTTTTCGGAGCTGGAGTTCCGCTTCCTGGGGCCGGATGCGGCGCTGGTGCTAGGGCGCTGGCATCTGAAGCGCGACAAAGGAGATGTTGGCGGCGTGTTCTCGCTGGTGTGGCAGCGGTTTCCCGAGGGCTGGAAGATTGTTCATGACCATACCAGCGCCGTGGAGAAATGACCCGTGAAGAGAAACTCGTTGTCCAAAGCTCGACAAGGGCGGTATACAAGCGGCTACTACGCGAATTGGAGGCGTTTAAGCTTGATGTGGGTGGTGCGAAGATGGGCGAGGTCGTAGTGGGCTTGCTGCGTTAGCCAGGACTCAGCGCTGCCCCCAAAGACTATGGATAGGCGGACAGCCATTTCGGGCGAGATGCCGCGCTTGCCGTTGACGAGTTCGGAAAGCGTGGTGCGCGTGACACCGAGGGCGTCGGCGGCTTGTGTGATTGTTAAGCCCAGAGGCTCAATACACTGGCGCAGAACAAAACCGCCCGGGTGTGGTGGATTCTTCATCGGCATGTTTTCTTCTCCTTCAACGTAATCGGATTCA
>DATEWL010000176.1:0-9352 GCA_035258025.1 Candidatus Acidiferrum sp.
ACGAAAGAGATGAAAATGATGGCGCGGGTTGGACATCCGTGCGGAGTCGATTTTCTTGCCAAGCCGTTTCTCGCAGCGCATCCGGAGTACGCCTGGCAGGAGCCCTACTTGCGCGACATGAAGGCGGGGCCATGGACGGAATTTCATTCCGGGGAAACGGCAGACTCGCAAAAACAATAGTAGGCAAGCGGAAGCGATAGCCGTGCAGCCCGAATCAGAGTCCGGCGCAGGATATTCCCAAGATAAACTCGGAGCTCCTCGCTACGGCCAGCGCGTAGCTTGCGCGAAGTGACCAATCAATAGGGTGGTGATCGTAATGCCAGCGCCCAGAAGCATTCCGGCAAGGATGAGTCCGACGACGCTGAGAGGTATCCAGAACCCGGAACGTGCGGCTGGGGGTTCCTTGGTGAGAACCGGAGCGGCGATTGCTAGAGCGTTCTCGGGTGCGGCCTCTAGCGCGAGCGGCGCTCCGGGAACATCGGAAGCTTCGGAGGGCATCACTAGACAGTACCCTTTACGAGGAATCGTCTCGATGTAAAGAGGCTTTTCCGTGGAATCACCGAGGGCCTGACGAAGCTTGTTTACCGTTGTGTTGACATTGGCGTCATAATTTACGTGCGTGTCGGCGGGCCAGAGGCGTTGCCTCAATTCTTCGCGGGTTACGACCTCGCCGGGCTTGTCCAGGAGCGCGACCAGGACTTGGTACACCTTTCCCTGCAGCTTGAGTCGCGAGCCATTCTTGGTTACTTCTTGCCGCTGCTGATCGACCTGAAACGGACCAAAACGCATAAAACGCGGGCCTAAAGGAGGCGCGAAGTTTGATCGTTCGTCCATCCCGGTATCCAGAGTTGGGATAGCGTTTGGAGTCATACACCCCATCCTATATAGACATTAGACGCACAAAACGTCCGGGTGTTTAGTGGAGAATACGAAATTCCAACGAAGAAGTTTCCTTTTTTTCGTAATAGCAAGTTCGCGCGACAAAGAACAGACGGAAGTGACATTCCAAAGGTTTCGACCGTCTGGATAAAAATCTGTTTTTAAGACAGTTATAAAATATGTATAAATGTTGGCCGAGTATGAACAGTTGTCCGTTATTGGGACATGCGCGTCGTCCGCACACGATTCAAGGGAGTCTAAATCCAATTTCTTGAATTTGGTCCCCCGACTGCTTATTTTCCCTTGGTGAGGAGCTCTAAACGCTTGCGAGCGGACTGCGCTGAGGGTACCCAGGCCCGAAAGCGCGCAGGCTAGTTAATTTCCCGCGCTTGCTGCACGCTGCGGCAAAGTCATGATTTCGACGCTCGACGGGAATCGCTTGGAGCGATAAACGTGCTGGGTTGCCTTCTGGTAGTCGGAATCTTTAGCTTCGAAAATATTGGGAATAAATTTCTGCGGATTGCGGTCATATAGCGGAAACCAGGTGCTCTGCACTTGGACCATAATGCGGTGGCCTTTCTTGAAAACGTGATCTGCAGTGTGGAGATCGATCGTGAAAGGCGTCACTTCGCCCGGCTTGAGCGGCTCCGGCTTCTCGAAGGAATTGTAGTAGCGGCCGCGGAAGATTTCATCGGAAATCATCAGCTCGAAACCCGAGAGTTTCCAGTCGTCAGGATATTTTTGCGGATAAACGTCAATCAATTTAACAATCCAATCGCTATCGGTGCCGCTTGTGGAAGCAAATAATTTCGCGGTGACTTGGCCCGCGAGCGTGACGTCTTCAGATAGATCTTCGGTTTGCCAGGTCAACACATCGGGGCGATTGTCGACGAAGCGCTGATCCTGCACAAGCCAGGTATACCAACTGCCGGGATGATCCTCCGGGTAGGTCATGTCGACGGGGCGGTGACGATACGGCACGGGATGCGCCGGATCGCTCACGTAGCTGTCGGAGGCGTCAGCGGAATCCGTTTGCGGAGCATCGAAAGAAAGTTTTCCATCCTCGCGGAAATAGAGGTTCTTGGTTTGTGCCTCGCGTGGAGGCCAGGAATCGAAATGAACCCAGTTGTCGCTCCCAGTCTGGAAAAGTAGCGCTTCCTTGAGCGGCAGAGCGCCTTTGTCCTTGAGCCAGTATTCAAACCAGGGAACTTCAATCTTCTGGCGGAAGTAAACAGACGTGTCGCTGCCAAAAGGAATCTCGCCAAGGGACTTGCCTGAGCCGCCGCCCCAGCCGCCGTGATTCCAAGGACCCGCGACGAGATAATTGAGATGTTTCGAATCGGATTTCTCCAGGCGCGCGTACGTCGCCATCGGCCCGTAAAAATCTTCCTGGTCCCACCAGCCGGCGACATTGAGATTCGGGACGGTGGGTTCTTTCAAACCGTAAGCGACCGCGAGGCGCTTCCAAAAATCGTCGTAACTTGCGTGGGCGACGAATTCGTTCCAGGTCGGCAATTTTTCATGGAAGTATTTTGCATTCGCATTTGAAAGCGCGCCGAGCCGTAGATAAAAGTCGTAAACGTCGAAGCGGTCGAAAGCAAAACTGAAATTTTCGTTCGAGGATTCCAGGAGCGCGGTGTATTCGAAGGCGTAGCTTAGGCGAAAAGCGCCGTTGTGGAAGAAATCGTCGCCGAGCCAGGTATCGCCCATGCAAGCTTGCTCGGAGACAGCCTTGAGCGCGGGATGCGGATTGATCATGCCCATCGTCACAAGAAAACCGTCATAAGAAATGCCGTCGAGACCGACGCGGCCGTTGTTGTTCGGAACATTTTTCACTAGCCAGTCGATCGTGTCGTAAGTGTCGGTGCTTTCGTCCGCGCCTTTGGGATCGTTCGGATCATGCAGCGGGCGGAGCATGACGAATTTCCCCTCGGAGCCGTAGCGCCCGCGAATATCCTGAAACGCAAAGATGTAGCCCTCAGGAACCATGTCAGAATAGCGATAGATCATGTTGCTGATGCCCTTGTCCGCACTGGAGATTCCGTAAGGAGTCCGATTCATAAGGATCGGCAGCGGCGCTGTCGAGTTTTTGGGCGTGTAGACCTCGGTGTGCAGTTTGACGCCGTCGCGCATGGGAATCATGACTTCGGTCTTGTTGAAGAGCGCGGAAAAATCAGGACGCTGGCGCCGTGGAGTGGCACCAAAGCGCGGCACGAACACAAGACTCGCTATGGCAAATAAAACAAGGGCGTTGGCTGTCTTGCGGACGGAACGCATGGAGACTCCCCCTGGAGTGACGCGGTTGATCGGCATTTTTTTTCGGCGAAGTCGAGAATATCACAAGAGATTGAGCGCGCCATTCCCGCCTGCAGGAACCTCCCTCGCCGGCATGGCATTCGCGGAAAAAAAACGTTAGTTTCCCGCCGTTGCCGGCGCAAGTGAAAGCACGACTCCCGAAGGATATTCCTTTGAACGGTAGATTCGCTGAGTTGCTTTCTGATAGTCGGATTCCTTCGCTTCAAAAATATTGGGTACAAATTTCTGAGGATTGCGGTCGATGATGGGGAACCACGAGCTCTGCACTTGCACCATGATGCGATGGCCCTTCTTGAAAACGTGGTTTGCGGTGTGCAGGTCAATCGTGAATGGGGTGATCGTGTCCGGCGTGATGGGCTCCGGTTTTTCGAACGACTTGCGGAAGCGTCCGCGGAAAACTTCGTCCGCAATCATCAGCTCGTAGCCAGAGAGTTTCCAGTCGTCGGGATACTTTTCCGGGTAGACGTCAATCAGTTTGACGATCCAATCTGAATCGCTTCCCGTAGTGGACGCAAAAAGTTTCGCGGTCACTCTGCCGGTCACAGTCAGATCCTCGGTGAGTTCGTCAGTCTGCCAGGTCAGCACATCCGGGCGATTGTCCACGAACCGCTGGTCCTCCACGAGCCAGGTGGGCCAGCCGCCCGGATGATCGTCAGGGTAAGTCATGTCAATCGGGCGATGGCGGTACGGAACGGGATGAGCTGGGTCGCTGACGTAGCTATCGAATGATTGCGGGGTGGCTACTTGCGGCGCGTCGAAAGAGAG
The DNA here is from genome assembly GCA_035258025.1 of Candidatus Acidiferrum sp. GTDB lineage: Bacteria > Acidobacteriota > Terriglobia > Acidiferrales > UBA7541 > Acidiferrum. Next base: position 3,961 of record DATEWL010000176.1, read on the forward strand.
CTTGCCGTCTTCGCGGAAGTAAATTTCTCGCGTTGCCGCATCGTGCGGAGGCCAGGAATCAAACTGCACCCACTTGTTGCTTCCAGTTTGGAAAAGCAGCGCCTCCTTGAGCGGCAGACTGCCCTTGTTCTTTAGCCAGTAGGCGAACCAGGGCGCTTCAATCTTTTGGCGGAAGTACAGTGATGTGTCACTGCCGAAGGGAATCGCACCAAGGGATTTGCCTGAGCTGCGGGCCCAGCCGCCGTGATTCCACGGGCCTGCGACGAGATAGTTCAGGTGGTCCGGATCATTTTTCTCGAGAAGTTCGTAAATCTTCATGGGGCCATAAGCATCTTCCTGGTCCCACCAGCCGGCCACATTGAGATTCGGCACTTTTGGTTTCGTTAGGATGTAAGGCATGGCCTCCTGCTTCCAGAAGGCGTCGTAATTCGGGTGCGCAACGAAATCCTTCCAGGTGGGCAGCGTCCCGTGGACGTAGTTTTTGTCGGCATTCGAAAGCGCGCCGAGACGCAAATACCATTCATAGGTGTCGAACTGATCGAACTTAAATACAAAATTCGTTTTGCCTGTCTCCATCATGGTGGAGTATTCAAAGCCGTAGCTGAGACGGAACGCGCCGTTGTGATGAAAATCATCGCCGAGAAACATGTCCGCAGGGGAAGCCTGCTCGGAAACGGCTTTGAGCGCGGGATGCGGTTCGAGCATTCCCATCACCGTGAGCCAGCCACCGTACGAGATGCCGACAAGACCTGCGCGGCCGTTATTCTGCGGGACGTTTTTCACCAGCCAGTCGATGGTGTCGTAGGTGTCTGTGCCTTCGTCGATGGCTTTGGGATCTTTCGGATCACGTACTGGGCGCTGCATCACGAAAGTTCCTTCGGAACCGTAGCGGCCGCGAATATCTTGAAAAACAAAGATATAGTCGTCGGGGATCATCTCGGCATAGCGTCCGAGGATGCGGCTGTAACCCTTGTCATCGTCGTGTATTCCGTAGGGCGTCCGCTCGATGACGATGGGAAGCGGCTCGGTGGAATTTTTCGGCGTGTAGATTTCCGTGTGCAGCTTGACGCCATCGCGCGCCGTGATCATGACGTCCGCTTTGTTGAAGAGCAGCGAATAGTCAGGCGGATTCGGCGCTTGGGCGCGGCCGGTGAGCACAAATAGCAGCAGGATGGCAATAACCCACAGATAGATTCTGCCGTTCCACAACAAACGCGCGAATCGCATTGCAATTCCCTCCAACAACTCACGTTAGAATCAGGCGATCCAACCTGGGTGAGGATAGTACACGAAACGTGCGGAGAAACAGATGTTTCAATTTCCCTCAAGCCCGTCCCCAGGCTTTGGGAAAGCGACAGCCAAGAATGGCTGTCCCACATGGGGCCGGTCTGCTAAACTAGTGGTTGCTCGACCACACCTGAGAACAGAGGAGATTCGTCCGGGCTGCTGGTTGTTTCAGCAGCTATTTTTGTCTTTGCAGTGACTGCCGCTGAGTAGTCCGCAGACCGACGTAGAAATCATGAGCCAAAATATTCGCAATATCGCCATTATCGCGCACGTAGACCACGGCAAAACGACTTTGGTCGACGCCATGCTGCGGCAGAGTGGAATTTTCCGCGCCAACGAAGCGCTTGTCGAGCGCGTGATGGATTCCAACGACCTCGAACGAGAGCGCGGGATCACCATTCTCGCGAAAAATACGGCGCTTTTTTTCCACGACACGAAGATCAACATCGTCGACACGCCCGGCCACAGTGATTTTGGCGGCGAAGTCGAGCGCGCTTTGCGGATGGTGGATGGAGTCGTCGTGTTGGTGGATGCCAGCGAAGGGCCGCTGCCACAAACGCGCTACGTCCTTCAGAAAGCGCTGGCGGCCAAGCTGCCGCCGGTGATTGTGCTGAACAAGATCGACCGCACGGATGCTCGCGCAAAAGAAGTGCTCGACGAAATCTACGACCTGTTTATCGACCTGGACGCCACGGAAGACCAACTCGACTTCCCCGTGGTTTACACGAATGCGCGCGAAGGCATCGCGCACCGTCAGATCGGGGACAACTCAAAGGATCTTCTCCCACTGTTTGAAACCATTGTGAAAAGCATTCCTGCGCCGCCGGGCGATCCCGATGGCGTATTGCAAATTCAGGTCATGAATTTGGACTACAGCGATTTTCTCGGGCGCATCGCGATCGGCCGCGTGTTTAACGGCACGCTGAAGCGCGGCGAAGATGTCGGCATCAGCAAGCTGGACGGAAAGCTAATCTCTACACGGATCACCAAGCTCTACACTTTTCGCGGACTTGAGCGCGATGAAGCGGAAGCGGTTGGCGCGGGCGATCTTGTCGCCATCGCGGGCGTGGAAGGCATTCAGATCGGTGAGAGCATTACGGATCTGCAGAACCCGTCGCCTCTGGAACCGCTGCTGATCGACGAGCCCACGCTCGCCATGATTTTCACCGTGAACAGCAGTCCTCTCTCCGGAAAAGAAGGCAGCTATCTGACTTCGCGTGACTTGCGCGACCGCCTGGCGAAAGAGTTGCTCACAAATGTTTCGATTCGCGTGGAAGATACGGATACGCCGGAATCGTTTCGCGTGCTGGGGCGCGGTGAACTTCAGCTCGCCATCCTGATCGAAACCATGCGGCGTGAGGGCTTCGAGCTGATGGTTGGCAAACCGGAAATCGTCGTGCGCACGGAAAATGGCAAGAAGCTCGAGCCGCTCGAGCGCTTGGTCATCGATGTGCCTGAAAATTTTATCGGGATCATTCTGGAAACATTGGGCAGCCGACGCGGCGAAATGCTCAAGATGAGCAATCACAATTCCGGCCGTGTACGTATGGACTTTAAGATTCCTTCGCGCGGGCTAATCGGTCTACGCAGTCAATTGCTGACGGATACGCGTGGCACAGCGTTGATTCACTCCATTTTCGATGGTTGGACGGACTATGCAGGGGAGATGGCGCTGCGTCCCACTGGCGCGCTAGTCGCGGATCGCTCCGGACCTTCGACAGCTTTCGCGCTTTGGAACCTTCAGGAACGCGGCGAACTGTTCATCGGTCCGGCCATCGAAGTTTACGAAGGTATGGTCATCGGAGAGAATTCCCGCGAGCAAGACATGGAAGTGAACGTGACCAAGGAAAAGAAGCAGACGAATATGCGTTCTTCGAGCGCGGATGAAGCGATCAGGCTGATTCCGCACCGCGAACTCAGCCTCGAACAGGCGATTGAATTCATCGCCGACGACGAATTTGTGGAAATCACGCCGAAGTCGATTCGCCTGCGGAAAAAGGTTTTGCAAGCCAACAAACGTCCGCGCCGCTGGCAGGAGATTCGCGCAAGCCACGAAACCGCACGCTGAAGGTTTTTTGTTGAAGCGGCTTTTAGTGGCCTGACTTCTCTAACAATTCCGCAAGATATTGCTTCCATATTTCCGCCCAGGTGTGCGTGCCGTGGCCGTGCGTATTTTCGCTGGCGGGAATCAAGACGAACTTTGCGTTTTGCACTTTTTTGATTTCGCGCTCGGCGATGCCCAGCTCAGGTGGATTGATAAAGTCGTCGCCGGAATTGATGTGCATCACCGGCGCCTTAATTTTGCCGAGCTGCTGCGATGGATCGTAGTTGCGCGAAGCATTTACCTGATACAAGAGATCGTTGGCGTCCAGCGCAGCGAACCGGGCGCGGAAATAGTCGTCAAGATATTTGTCGGCGGCATCGCGCGTCGGGAGAGCTTTCTGCATGGGGATTGGCGCTGCACCAGCGATCAGTAGAAAATCCAGGGCCGTGCGCAGAGCTTGCTTGGGCTCTTCCTTGTAATCGCCGCCCTTCCATTCTGGGTCCTCGCGAATCGCATCCATCACCATTTTGCGCCAGACGCGGTTGCGCCCGGCGATCTGCACCGGCAAACAAGCCAGCGGCATGAGCGCGTCCATGAAATCGGGATACGTCTCGCCCCACACAAAAGAATGCATGCAGCCCATCGAAGTGCCCATCACAAGACGCAGGTGATTGACGCCGAGGCCTTCGCTGACGAGACGGTAGTGCGCGGCGACCATGTCGTCGTAGTCGTATTGCGGGAAGTGCGCGTGTAAACCTTCGCTGGGCTTGGAGGATTTTCCATGGCCGATGCCGTCAGGAAGAATGATGAAGTAGCGCGACGCATCGAGGAGCTGGCCCGGACCAAAAAGTACGCCGGCAAACTGCGGCGCGAAAAACTGCTGCCCGGTGCCGCCGGTTCCGTGAAGGATAAGCACGGCGTTGGTCGTGCGTCCCGCTGCATCTTTCACCGGTTTGCCCAAAGTCGTGTAATGCAGCCGCAGTTCTGGCAACGATTCGCCGGAACGGAATTGAAAATTGTGAATCACAAAATCGCCTCCCGTGGCTGCAGCGGAAGGTGGCTGCTGGGCGTCGCAGGGCATGGCCATTACAAATATCGTCGCGATCGTCACATCCAAAAGCCGCTTGAGGAATCTAATCATCTCTCACCTCTACGAACGAAAAATCTACCACAAACTACGAAGCGCGGCTCTGCACGAACACTTCTCACGACGCTTGTGTTGCTGTGGTCCTGTGAATAGACTGCAACGAGCTGCAACATCTCAGGTGCCGAGGTGGTTCAATGCGAAGAATCGTTCTGTCCAGCCTATGCTTCCTTCTCTTGCCATCTTTCGCCTGGTGCCAGATGAAGCCCAAGCTTTCACCAGCGGTCAGCGCCTTCGTGAAAGAAGACGCGCCGGTCGTCGCGCTGACGCACGTGCGTGTGGTGGATGGCACCGGCACCGCTCCTCGCGCGGACCAAACGCTGATCATCGCAGACGGGAAAATCACCGCGCTCGGCGATTCAGCCACGACAAAAATTCCGGATGGCGCAAAAGTGCTCGAACTCTCCGGCCGCACGGTGATTCCCGGACTGGTCGGCATGCACGATCACATGTTCTATCCCGCGCCTGGCGGTCCGCCGCCAATGTATCCCGAGCACTTGTCGAGTTTCCCGCGACTCTATTTGGCCGGCGGCGTCACTTCGATTCGAACAACCGGCAGCCTCGAACCTTACGCCGACCTCGAGCTCAAACAAGCAATCGATACAGGGAAGCTCGCGGGTCCGAAAATCCATGTCACTGGACCATACCTCGAAGGAGAAGGCGCTTTCGCTTTGCAAATGCATCAGCTGAAGGATGCGGAAGACGCGCGGCAGATGGTCGAATTCTGGATCGCGCGAGGCGCCACCTCTTTCAAGGCATATATGAACATCACGCCTGACGAGTTGGCTGCCGCCGTAAAAGCCGCGCACGCTCATGGAATCAAAGTCACCGGCCACCTCTGCTCGATCGGTTTCCGCGAAGCGGCGGCCCTTGGCATCGACGACCTGGAACATGGCATCGAAGTGGACACAGAATTT